>ONJN01000079.1 GCA_900318155.1 uncultured Eubacteriales bacterium | reverse complement strand
TGGTGAAATCTTCCCGCGCAAGACCCCGGTTCTCAAAACCCAGTAAGCGATAGGATTCCACGACCTCCGGATTGAACTCCGCCTGCGCTTTCACATCTTTGGCGATGATGTTGACCAGCGAGGAATATTCCTCGTCGATACTTTTTTTGACGTCTGTCAGGTTGTTCACGACCCGGTAGACTCCGTTGCCGTGCTTGCTGAGTGCTTCCAGCTTCTCGTCTTTATAATTGTAGAGGCCGGTGCCGATCACGCTGAGAAAGAGGTTGTCTTTCTTTTTCAGTTCGATTAATTCTTCCAGTCCGCCTTTGTCCGTAATGCCGAAATTCAGGTCTCCGTCTGTGATCATGATCACCTGGTTGTTGCCGCCGTCGATATAGTTCTTCTTTCCGATCTGATAAGCGCGCTCAATTCCCTTTGACCCGTATGTACAACCGTTTATTTCAATAGATAACAGCTTTTCCAGTACGCGGATGCGGTCTTCAGCCCCATTGACAGTAAATGCTTCCAGCTCAACACTGTCGCTTGTACTGTATGTAACAAGGCTCAGTTTATCGCCGTTCCCGAGCTTGCTGACAATCGTCGCGATGACGGCCTGGGTTTCCTCTGTGTTGCCGCACATGCTGCCGGAAACATCGAGAAGAATAATAATATTCTGTCGATCCATTACTACCTCGCGCCCCTGAACGTTAATATAAAGATATTTCCGTTCATTGTCCGCGTCCATCATTTCATATGCGATGTTGAACATTTCGTTTTCAGGAATTTCGCTGTCATAACGGAAATAGTTGAGCATTTCCTCAATGCGGACCATGCTTTGATCAATTCGGCGTTCGTTCCTGAGCTGGCTGAGAATGATTCCCGCGGAGGCTGTGTTCGTTGTCATACGAAACGTGGATGTCGGTTCAGCAGCCGTGCTTCGGGCCTCTTTTTCTTCGATTGACTCGTATTCGTCGGTGGCAAAGCCGGCCGCGCCGGAGAGATCCAGTATAGTCGGGCTCACAGTCGGGTTCACAGCCGCGCCCGCCGTCGGGCTCGCTGGTATATTGAGAAACGTAGGACAATCAAAATGTGAATCAGACGCTGGTGCCTCTGCGGAAGCTTCCATCGGCTCTGCAGCGCAGGCCGCCACTAACGGCGCCGCGCAATCATCCGCATCCTCCGTCAAAACATTGTCCACACTTATGGATTTAGCAAGATTCGTATTAATGCCGCGTTCCCGTTCTACAACGGCAGAAGGCGCCGATTTGCCAATGCGGCCGTTTTTCCTGCTTCCCTGACGTTTCTGTTTCTTTTGTGATTCCCGCTTTTTCCGGCGTTTTCGTTTTTCTGCTATCAGTTTCGCCAGTGCTCTTCGTTCCTCCAGAACCTTCGGCGGCAGATACTCTTCGCCCTTTAAAAAAGCATCGTACAGCCTGTCCATCGAGAAATGTCTGAATCTGTAGCTGCCGTATGTGAACAGCGCCAGGCAGGCTGCAGTCTTATGATCGTATCCCAGGCTCCGGTAATAATTATAAAACGGCTCCCGGCCTCTTTCTTTGATGATTTGTTCTATTTTCCTCATGACGATACTCCTTTCTACTATATTGTATTTATGGGTCAGATGCCTTATAGCCAGTAAGAGTCTTTTCCATCTTGTTGCTTAAGTTGTAAGGATGGCCGGAGCAATGGTGTATCGGTTCCCTTTCTGATTTTTATTTCAAAGGCGTGTACTCAAAGCGTCTGCTCCAGCCGTGACGTGCGGGCAGGCCGGCTCCATCCGCTGAACATGCAGGTATATTTTACTCTGCTCCGGTCATGACGTGCGGGCAGGTCGGGAATTCTGCGCCGTCTTAAATGTGATGCTGTCTGATATATATTGATGGATTGTTTCTGATCGACAAAAGCATCCTCCGATACAACCAATTTACAACACGAGGAATCTGAAATGGTCGTTCGTCAGGCGACATCTGCCGGACTTTGACAGAGTCTTCATGTAGAAAATATCAGCTGACCAGTCCTGAAAAACGCCCTTGATACATATGTTCAACGTCTGGCGGGATGTTTTTTATGATGGTGATATATATTCAGATTGCGGTTGAATAGTCTTAAGAAGATGAAGTACAATATCATCAAGTAAACTAATCCTTT
>ONJN01000051.1 GCA_900318155.1 uncultured Eubacteriales bacterium | reverse complement strand
TGCTCCCATTATGAGAGACAGTGAAACAAAAAACACTGTTGATCATAAAGGAAGCAAATCACACTTTTTTGTGCGACAGCCCCTTTTCAGATTACAAAAGCCTGTACCCAGGCTCCCATGCTCACCTGTTTATTCACGTCGGCGCTCAGGCGCAAACCGGCCGCCGGCCCCAGGGGCCGCAGAATCGCACCCGAACCCGGGGCGCCGGAACGCACTCAAACCCCGGCACCCACTACTTTTTCGGAATGACTTCGATCCAGTATCCGTCAGGATCCTCGATGAAGTAAATGCCCATCGCCGGGTTCTCAAAAATAATGCACCCCATCTCGGAGTGCAGCTTATGCGCGGCATCATAATCCTCCGCCTGCATCGCGAGATGATACTCGATTTCGCCCAGATTGTACGGCTCGGTGCGGTCTTTCAAATAAGTAAGCTCCAGCCGGAAGCCGGTCGTTTTGTCGCCAAGGTAAACGATGGTGAAATCCGGATTATCCTTCTCCGAAACCGGCTCCAGCCCCAGCGCGTCTTTGTAAAACTTCAGACTTTTCTCCAGGTCCAGCACGTTAAAATTAAAATGGTTAAAACTGAACATATTGACTCCTTTCTATATACTCATTCCAATTGTTGTGTTTTTCACACTTTTTCGAAAATTCCCTTTCTCATCAATCCAAACCGATTCCGGACAAAACGCGGCGGCCGCCCGGCAGGCGCGGAAATAGCATCTGCAAAAAAACGGAACGGCCGCAATGCAGCGGAGATGCCGCCGGCAGGCGCGGAAACAGCATCTGCGAAAAAACAAAACAGCCGCTTGCAACGGAGATGCCGCCGGCAGGTGCGGAAATGCCGCGGAAATCTCTTCTGCAGCGAGACAAAAAGGCCGTGCGCCCAGGAATCCTACTGACTCTGTAGATTATATCATAACTCCCTTTGCAGATTCCAATCCTGCTGATAAAATATAACAAGCGTTCACTTCATCTGCGACGCACGGGCAGGCCCGGAAGACGGAAGCTCTGACTCAGGTTCGAATTCGGGGCGTCGCTCCCAAGCGGCAGCCACAGCTCCTCACCGTGTGCCGGCCAGCTAGTCGGGTCCCTGATTTGATCCGCCGGCCACCAGCCGCGGCCACAACACTTCCGCGCGCCGGTCAACTGCCGGGTGCGCTATACGTCAACTACCGGCTCCCCCTTAAAACGATCCCGGCTTCGCAGTTAAAAAACCGAAGGAAATAACGGAGGCAATATAATGGAAAAAATCATATACGGAATCGATATCGGCGGCACCACCGTCAAAATCGGCACCTTCTCGGACAACGGAAAAATGCTGAATAAACAAGAAATTCCCACTGATCTTTCCTGCGGCGGCAAAAATATCCTGCCCGATATCGCGCACATTATTAAAGAAGATATGACAAAACGTTCCATCTCGACAAAGGACGTTGCCGGCGCCGGCATCGGCGTGCCGGGCCCAGTCCTGGAACACCGGATCGTGAACCGCTGCGTGAACCTCGGCTGGGGCGTAACGGACATCGCGGCAGCATTTCGGGTACTGACCGGCATCGAACGAATCCCTGTTCTGAATGACGCAAACGCCGCGGCACTGGGTGAATTCTACGCCCTCAGAGAATCCGGCATCGAGGCCGGAACCACCGTGCCCGGGCAGTACGCCGAACCAGAAAAACCCGCTGGGGGCTCCACACTCAGGGCTACTAAGGCTCCTGAGGAACTCGACATTCATACGCCGCGCACGATGGCGCTGATCACGATCGGCACCGGGATCGGCTGCGGTATCATTCAGGACGGCCAGATCCTGCCCGGCGTGTTCGGCGCGGCCGGCGAAATCGGTCATATTCGTATGCCAGTTGGCGAAATCGGCCACATTCATATGGCAGCCGGCGAATACGAGCTTGAAAACCTGGCGGCGGCCGCCGGCGAATTCGAACCGGCGAAACTGCCCACAGTCGCCGCCGACTTCGAACTGGAAGAACTGGCGGCCGCCGGCGGCATCGTGAAAAGAATGACCGCGCTCGCAAAATCCGGCCGCTGTCCGACCATCATCGATCTGTCAAAAACCCTCACCCCTAAAGATATCGCCGCCGCGGCCGCGGCCGGGGATGTCTGCGCCGAAAAAACACTGGAAGAAACCGGCGCGATTCTTGGAATCGCTTTGTCGTACGTCGCCTGTGTGATCGATCCGGGTGTCTTTGTGATCGGCGGCGGCATCTCCCGCGCCGGCGACCTGTTGCTGGAGCCAATAAAAAAGAGTTTTGCCAGGCACTGCTTTCACGCGTCATCTGACACGTCCTTCAGACTTGCAAAACTCGGTAATGACGCCGGAATCTGCGGCGCGGCCCAGGCGGTTTTCAATCATCCGGCTATCGGCTAACCACCTCAGGCCTTCGGCTCCTGGCCGACCCGCTAAGCCTTTCGGCTCTCGGTGCCCGACTGAGCTCATCAGTCCGCCGGAAACCGGCGGATCCGTCAGTACTTCAGCCTCTGCCCCGGCCGCCTTCAGTACTGTAATTCCCGGTCGACCACGTTCATCAGCGGCTTCCCGGCCGCGTAGCGCCGCAGGTTGTCACAGAAAATCTCTATGCTGCGGTCGGCCGAACCGGGCCAGGTCAGATTGCCCGCTACGTGCGGCGTAAGAAAACAGTTTTTCGCAGTCCACAGGCGGTTTTCCGGGTCAAGCGGCTCCGGAACCATGACGTCCAGCGCCGCGCCCGCGATCCGCTCCTCATTCAGCGCGTCGACCAGCGCATCCTGATCCACCGTCAGACCGCGGCCGACGTTGACCACAATGGCATTCTCAGGCAGCAGCGCGATGCGCTCACGGGACAAAAAACCTTCGGTTTCAGGCGTGATTGGGATATTCATGGTCAGAATATCAGTTTCCGGCAAAAAACTGTCTATTTCCGTACTTTTCAGAACCTGATCAAAAGCCGGCTCGCTGCTCTTTCCACTGTGATTGAAACCGAGGATCCGGGAAGCGCCCATGGCCTTCATACGGCGGGCGATGTTACGCCCGATGTCACCGGTTCCCAGAACAGAAACACGACTGCCGTAAATCGCGCCGACGCTGAGCAGATCCTTGACTTTTGTCCATTCCTTCCGGGCCATCCGCTCCTGATAAACCGGGATTTTTTTCAGCAGCATCAGCACCGCCATGATCACATGTTCCGAGATTGTAATTCCATACGCTCCGGCCCCGCTGGTCAGCACGCACGTCTCATTCGGAAGAATCCCGGGCCTGAGCCAGCGGTTCGGTCCCGCAAAAGCGCTCGCGCACCACTTCAGTTCCTTCGCCTCCGTCACAAGCTCCGGCACCGTCCCGAAAATCACTTCCGCGTCGCCCAGTTTCCCGGCCGCTTCGTTCGACTTATTAAAGATCTCAATGTCAAATCCACATTCTTCTGCAGTTTTTCGTAAAATCCTTCTGTGTTCATCAGTCAGGTACTGATTGACCACATACAATTTCCTTCCCATATCGTCCCTCGCTTTATCCCCCGCAGTTTTTTCGGGTCCCGACATATATCTGGATTCCGGACTGTATGAAACTTCAGGCTATTCCAGATTCCGGCTAAGGGCGGTTCGCCTGAACAAAAAACTAATCGACTCCCAGCATCGAGCTGAGGAACTCCTTGAGGCGGTCATTCTTCGGATGATTAAAAATCTGATCCGGTGTGCCGTCCTCCACGATCCGTCCTTCATTCATAAAAACAACGCGCTTGGCGACTTCTCTGGCAAAGCCCATTTCATGTGTGACCACGATCATCGTCGTGTTGTTTTCCGCCATTCCTTTCATTACATTAAGTACCTCACCGGTGATCTCCGGATCCAGCGCGGAAGTCGGTTCGTCAAAGAGCATGATCATCGGATCCATAGCCAGCCCCCGGGCGATCGCGACGCGCTGTTTCTGGCCACCGGAGAGATGCCCCGGATACGTATCCCACTTTTCTTCCAGCCCGACCATCTTCAGAAGCTCCATCCCGTGTTTTTCCGCCTCTTCCTTCGAAACATGATTGACTTTTATCGGCGCGTACGTGATATTTTTCAGACAGTTCATATGCGGAAATAAGTTAAAATGCTGAAAAACCATGCCGGTTTCGCTGATCACCTTTTTCAGTTCCTTTTCCGGGATGTAGACGGCCTCGTTATTCTTTGCCTTCTGATCATCCGGAGCGGCGTCGACAAAGGTCGTTTCGTTCAGCGTAATCGTTCCGGAAGTAATGCGCGTCAAAGCGTTGATGCAGCG
Organism: uncultured Eubacteriales bacterium; assembly: GCA_900318155.1. Lineage (GTDB taxonomy): Bacteria > Bacillota > Clostridia > Peptostreptococcales > Anaerovoracaceae > Aminicella. The sequence goes on along the minus strand of ONJN01000051.1, from coordinate 14,425 downwards.
CAGCAGTGTGCTTTTCCCCGAACCGGAAGGGCCGATGATCGCGACGGTTTCACCTTCCGAAACAGAAAAATCAACATTGTCGAGCGCTCGTACATTGGTATATTGTTTGACGATATTCTGCATTCTCAGTATTTCTGCCATGTGATTAACCCTCCTGTTCATCATATCTGGAGTAATGGCTTTCGATCTTCCTCAGTCCCATCGTCAGAAGGAACGTGATCGCCAGATAAATGACCGCCGCGAACAGATACGGGATCATGGTCACTTCTCTGTTGGAAATCTCATAGGTCCTCTTCATCAGTTCCACAACACCGATCGTGTATACCAGTGCCGTATCTTTAACAAGCACGATACACTCGTTTCCGACCGGCGGCATTACAACCCGGAGCATCTGCGGAACGATGATGCCGAACAGCGTCTGCGCCTTTGACAGACCCAGGGAATGTGCAGCTTCATACTGCCCACGGTCGATACTGTTCATGCCGCCGCGGTAAATCTCCGCTAAATAGGCAGCGTAATTCAGGACAAAGGACAAAACGGAAGCGGCAAACGCGCTGATCTGTATATCCAGTACGATCGGGAAAAAGAAATAGAAAAACATGAGCTGCAGGAGCAGCGGCGTGCCTCTGAAAACGAAAACATAAAGCTTACAGAACCACCTGGCCGGAAGGAACCGGCTGTTCTCTCCCAGCATGATCGGAAACCCGAGCGGCAGCGCCAGCACCAGCGTCGCGACAAAAAGTTTGACGGAAACCCATGCGCCGGACAACAATACCGGCATCATTTCCGCAAACTGTGACATTAAACTAGACATAAATTCACTCCTTTTCAAAGAAAAAGGGCTGTAACAACAGCCCCTTACATTCTATCTGCGGTTCTCAATACAGTTCTATTTATAATCCTTATAGATTACGATATTCTTGCCGAACCATTCTTTACTGATCTTAGCTGCAGTACCGTCATCAATCAGTGCCTTGATCGCGCCGTTGACTTTGTCTGTCAGCGCTTTATCGCCCTTGCGGAATCCGATTACATAGTAGTCGCTTCCGAAGTTGTACTTGCATTCATTCAGCTTTTCTTTCAGCTTGGTGTTCTTATAAGTTGCCAGTACCTGGTCGATAACGATGCAGTCGATACGGCCGGCCTTCATGTCCAGGATCGCTGTATCATAGGAATCATATTCCTTGATGTTGTCCTTGAATTTATCATAATCTTTATTGGCCTTCATCGCTTCAAGTGCTGAGGAATCTGCCTGCGTACCAACCTTGTAGTTTGCCAGATCCGCCGCCTTCGCGATCTTAACATTGCCTTCTGTCGTTACCACGACCAGCTTATTATCCAGGTATTCCTTGGACAAAGAATAACTCTTGGCTCTTTCCGGTGTCGCGGACAGGCCGTTCCAGATACAGTCGATCTTCTTGCTCTTCAGGTTCGCGTCCTTGGCGTTCCAGTTGATCGGCTGGAATTTAACCTTTACGCCGAGTTTTTTCCCGACTGCACGTGCGAAATCGATATCAAATCCGACGAGTTTTCCTTTTTTATCCTTGAATCCCATCGGCGCGAAAGTATCGTCAAGGCCGACAATCAGTGTGCCGTTATCTTTAACATACTTCCAGCTGGCATCGGCTGCGTTGGCGTCTTTCTTTTTATCTCCGCAACCTGCCAGCAGTCCGACTGCAAGTACGAGTACAGCAGCCAGAATTAATACAGTTCTTTTTTTCATGACCTTCTCCCATCCATATTATAAAAACTTTAATACGTTAAATTAACACTTAATAAAATATTATCACAATTCCTGCGAATTTGTCAATATATGCAAAGACCGGACCGACCGCCGAAAAACGGGCGGTTACAGGATGCCGTCATCGCGGGTGCCGTGATGACGTGAGAACCCCATACGGACCGGTTACAGTTTTCCGAATCTCTCCGCGACCTCCCGGTATAGAGACATCTCAAGCCCGTACTCTTCGCCGAGGCGGACCGGATCCATGATCAGCGTGTCAAACTCGCTGCGGCCGCCGCCCGCGATGTCCCGCTGAAGTGAAGTCGTCGCGTCCGGCTCCACGCTGTCCGCGATCCGCTGATTTTCCGCCACCAGATCAAAGTCATACTGAATACCCATTTCTTCCGCGAGCTGAAGAATCTCACGCACCAGATCATTGAAAAAAGACTGATGTGCGCCGCCGCTCTGAAAGGATTCCGCGGTCTCGTCAAAATACAGTCCGGCTGCGCCGATCGTACTCACATAAGAAAACTTCTTCATCGTTTCCCTAAAAATATTGTCACTGAAATCGGCGTTGATGCCGCCATCCTTCAGATCGGCTGAAATCGCTTCCAGTTTCCGCGTATCTATATCCGGAATATCGGCCCCGAAAACGATCCTCAGGATATCCCCCTGCATCCAGATCACGCCCGGTGCCTCCCGTTTGGCATAGATATAAATGCAACCGTCGGCGACAAAGGCGTCCGGAACTGCCCTGCGAACTTTTTCAGCCATGCGGATCCCGTTCAGAACCGGAATAATCACCGTGTCCGGTCCTGCAGCCTGCTTAAGAAACGACGCCATTTCTCCGATCGAATACCCTTTGACACAAAGGAAAATCACGTCCGGCCTTTCCCCGGCTTCGATAAATTCATCCGCCGTCATCACCGGCATCGGCTTCAGCAGAACGTCATCCATACCTGAACGCCTGAAAAGCAGCCCGTCCTCTTTAATTTTTTCATAATGCCTGCCCCGGGCAATCAGCGTGACATTCATCCCTTTGTCCGCCAGCAATGATGCTATGCTTCCGCCCACACCGCCGGCTCCCGCTACAACATATTTCATATGGTATTTCTCCTTACTCCGTTTCCGAATATTCACCGCAGTATTCTTTACTCTGTTTCCGTATCTTTCCCGCCGTTTTCCTTCTCACAGACAAAGCCGACCTCGTCTTTCGGCTTCAGCGCCGCCTGCCCTGAACAAAGCTGAAAAAAACGACAGCCCGCACAGGCGAGATCGCTTTTATCCAGTTCCGGATCATAACCTTTCTCTTCCGTGATTTCCCGGCTCTTTTCCGCCGCGATTATCATGCCGATTCCAAGCGCCGCCGCAAAAAGTGCCGCAATCAGGATGTATCCGATGTGACTGAAAAAATAGGCCATCTGTCTCGTCCCCCTTCTTTCCCTGTTTTACAAATCGTGTACTTCAGTTGTTCTGCAAATCATGGATTTCTGCTGACCCCTGCAATTCCGAACAATCCTCTTTGTTTGTATCCGTCAAAGCGCTGAGCTTGTTCTTCAGCAAATTTGAAACAATGATGACACATGACGCGTCACCTGTGATATTCACTGTTGTTCTTCCCATATCAAATATCCGATCCACACCTGCTACCAGGGCGATCCCTTCAATCGGCAGTCCGACCGACTGCAGAACCATTGTAAGCATGACCATCCCGGCGCCCGTCCCGCATTTATACCGGCGTTTTCTTCCAAGCCTACCGCCTGCCCCGTTCGATATTATACAGAATTTTCCAATAAATATAACCCGCTGCAAAAATCTCAACAGCCGGCAGAAGCACGCTCTCAAAGCCGTTTCCGCTTCCATTTCCGGTGATGCCGCCGTTCCCGAGTCTGAATTTCAGATAGCCGGAAACCGCAGGAAAAGCAAGCAGATTATTGATCATATGAAAAAGGATCGGAATCAGAATATTCCTGTAAACCTCATAGAATAAAGCAAAAACCATGCCCATGAAAAACCCGGTTATTATTTGCCGAAGATCCGGATGCCACAGCGCGAACAGCGCTGAAGACAGCACAGCTGAAAGCCAGAAGCCGCATTTACCCCGCAACCCTCTGAACACAATGCCCCGCATCAGCAGCTCTTCATAAACCGGCGACAAAACGATCAGGACAAAGAACTGCAGGGCCGGATGCCCTTCCTTTGCCGTCAAAACGCTCTGCGTGCCGCCGCCCCGGCTCCCGATCACAGCATCGATCTGCCCCGTAAAAAGCAGCACCAGAACAAACAGCACCGCCATCAGCACAACCCCCCGCGTATCAAGGCGCCGCGCATCAGGCCTCAACGCATCCATTCCCCGCGCACCAGGCCCCAACGCATCCATGTCCCGCTCATCAGGGCGCCGCGCACCAGGCCCCGGTGTACCCATGTTTCGCCCAGCGGAAACCGGCAGGCACGCCGGATCCGCTTTAAAAGCCATTACACCGCCCAACACAGCCAGACACATCAGAAGACCGGCAATATCCGAAAGCATCATCGCAAGCAGCCCGGAACTGCCCCCCGTAATGCCACCCATAATACCGCCGACTCCCGAAACACCGCCAGAATCCGGAACCAGCCGGCCGGCAATCACACTGCACACAGCCGGGATCAAAACCATGCCGGCCGCCGCGCAGACGCATAAAACCGGAATCGTCACGCTTTTCTCCATGCGCGTTCCCCTTTGTCTGTTATTCTTCCACAAAAAAATCACCCCGTGACTTAAGAATCACCCTTATAAAAACATCTACAACTCAGTATAACAAAAGTGTATAATAATATATAGTAAAAATTCAAATACGGATTCGGAGGTTCCCCTATGATTATCGATTTTGATACGATTACACCTGAAAAGCAGGAGAGTTTCAAAGGCGGCGAAAAATACGCCACACTGCGCGCATACACGGACGGCACCAACAAGATGATCCGTTTCACGCTCATTCCGGGCGCGAGCATCGGCTTCCACACACATGAAGGAACCTGTGAAACGATCTATATTCTTGAAGGAAGCGGCCAGGTTTTGGAAAACGGCCTGTACACGCCGATTACAGCCGGTCAGTGCGCTTACTGCCCGGACGGGGCCGGCCACAGTTTAATCAACAACAGCGATGAAAACCTCGAGTTTTTCGCCATGATCGCAAAGCAGTGAAGATCTGTAAACGCAAAGTAGCGAGGATCTGTGATTGTAAAGCACAGTAAAGATCTGTGATTGTAAAGTAGTGAAGAATAGAACGTACCTGGTTTCCTTCAGAAAGCGTGCCCCCGCGTTGCGGGAATATTCCGCTTCACGACAGACACCCCTGCCTTCGGCTGTGTCCTTCCCACTGCCGGCAGACTCGGAACTTTCACCTGTCAGAACCGTGACATGCCCAGCGCACGGACATATCCAGACCGCTTCCAACGCCCGGCGCACGGACATATCCGGCCCGCTGACTTGCCCGACGCACGGACATGCCCGGCACACCTAAAAAAGGAAGCACTGCCATTCAACTATGACAGCGCTTCCTTTTTTATATTGGAATCTTTTGTGGATTTCTTTTTTCAGCAGCGTCCCGTCAGAATCTCGGTGACGCACGCCGATTTGTCCGCAGCTCCTCTTCAGTTCGCCGCGCCCGCAGCCTGTTTTTGGCGCTGCTGCTCCGCGCGTCCGCTCGTCTCCCAGAGTTCCTCCGCGATCGGCTTCCAGTTTTCAGCATACTGTTTGCACTTTGCGCAGAGATGCTCCGGCGTCTCCGGCGCCTGCAGATCTGTGGACTTTGCCCCGCTCTCATTGACGATTCTCGGCAGAATCTCCGGATTTTCCAGCATCGGGCAAGGTCTCAGCAGGTTATCATTAAACGGCTGATTGTTGTGATATGCCATAAACAACGGTGACTGCAGAATCTCAAGCAGCGAATGCGTCCGGATATTGGTATTGGAATAGTGGATGAATACGCAAGGCTCCGCGTCTCCGTTGGCGTTGATGTGGAAATAGTTTCGGCCGCCCGCGATGCATCCGCCGACATACTCTCCGTCGTTCTGGAAGTCAAAGCAGAAGAAACCGAGACCATTTTCCATATTTCTGATCTCGCGCACGCGGTTGTACATGTAAATACGCTGTTCCATCGTCGGCATCAGTTCCGGCGACGCGTCCATTCCGACCGGCATCAGGTGGAAGTACATTGTAAACTGAGCGCCCTTCTCCAGCTGCATTTTAATAAAATCGTCTGAAGTGACCAGCTCAATATTATTTCTTGTATACGCGATCGACGTTCCGAACAGGCAGCCGTGCTCCTTCAGCAAATCCATGGCATGCATGACTTTATTGAAGACGCCCGGACCTCTCCGGTCGTCATTTGTGTCTTCAAAACCTTCCAGGCTGATCGCCAGATAAAGGTTGCCGACCCGCACCAGTTCCTTACAAAAAGCTTCGTCGACCAGGGTTCCGTTTGTAAATGAGACAAAGGCGCATTCCGGATTCATTTCGGCCAGTTTGATCAGATCATCTTTTCTGACGAGCGGTTCCCCACCCGTATACATATAATAGAAGATGCCCAGTTCTTTGCCCTGCTGAATGAGATCGTTCATCTCTTCCAGCGTCAGATTCAGCTTGTTGCCGTATTCCGCCGCCCAGCAACCGGTACAGTGAAGGTTGCACGCGCTGGTCGGATCCATTAGAATCAGCCATGGCACGTTGCACTGATATTTCTCACGCGCCTCATGCATGACCTTTGTTCCGCAGATCATCGCCTCATACAGGAAATTCAGGATAAAAGACTTCAGGATTTTTTTATCGGTATTGTCGATAATCCGGTCAACGTATCTTCTGATCGAACTGTCCGGGTCTGCCAGCAGTTCACCCATTCTGGTAAGGTCAGCCGATACATTCAGCTCCCCGATATGATTTTTGATCATATCAAAGAGTTCCATGATTCCTTTTTGTCTGTTTTTATTTATTCTTCCGTAAGCCAGATCGAAAGCCTTTGAAAAAGCAACACGACCCATTTTGTGTTTTAATGTAGCCATAACACAGTTCTCCATTTCCGTCCCAAAATTTTCTGCCGGTCCGATTTCCGACATAGTACAGATTCCAAATGTTGCCTGCTTTCGCAGGCTTTTTTAACGATGCCCGGCCGCGCAGGCTTATTATGCGCATACAGGCTTATTATGCGATTCTAATTATATGACCGTTTTTTCTGAAAAGCAAAGTACAATTCTCGGTTTTTGTCTAAAAAAAACGAGAATAGTCAAAAGATTATTCGATATTCGCCTGTTCATCATCAACTTAACATATTTCCGAAGACAAAAAAGCAGTACGAAAGCCGAAAAAACAAAAAGACCCCTCAAATCAGAATCTGACAGAGACAAATCAGTCCCCCGGCAGGTTCTGCGCCGGGGGACTGAAAATGTCCTGCGGGACGTCCGACTATTCAATTTGTCGATTTACTTTCCATCGGCCGGTTTTCCTCCGAATCTTCACCGGCCGGCTTTCCGAAACTTTACAGCAATCCTGTCCGCAATCTCACGAGCCACGTCTTCCTTTGGCATAAGTTCGAGCGCTTCGTTTCCTTCCGGTGTAATCAGCGTGACGACGTTAGTGTCTGTTCTGAAACCGGCTCCGTCCGTTTTCAGATTATTTGCCACGATCATATCCGCGTGTTTCTTTTCCAGTTTGGCTCTGGAATTGGCGATCAGATTCTCTGTTTCCATAGAAAAGCCGCAGACAAACTGACCTTCCGGCTTTCTTTCACCGACTCGCTGCAGAATATCAACGGTTCTCTTCAGCTCGATCGAAAGATCTCCCCCGGTCTTTTTGACTTTATTGTCATTATACTGCGCCGGCGTGTAATCCGATACAGCTGCCGCCATAATGACGATATCCGCCAGGCTCGCGCGCCGGATTACTTCATGATATAATTCCGCCGCGCTGCTTGTTTCAACAATATGACAAAACGGAGGCGGCGCTGCAGTGGTCGCTGCTTTAATCAGAATAACATCCGCGCCTCTGAGCATAAACTCTCTGGCCAGAGCAAAACCCATTTTGCCGCTCGAATGGTTGGTGATAAAGCGCACCGGATCGATCGCTTCGCGTGTGGCGCCGGCAGTTACGAGAACACGTTTCCCTTCCAGATCATGAGCTCTTGCGATCGTACATTCTATAGAATCGTATAAATCATCCGGTTCCGGCATTTTTCCCGCTCCCGTGTCTCCGCACGCCAGATATCCGTAAGCCGGTTCAATAACACGAACTCCATACTTTTCCAGTTTCCTGAGATTGTCCTGCGTCACCGGATTTTCAAACATTCTTGTATTCATTGCCGGCGCAACGATCTTAGGGCAGGACGACGCGAGAAACGTCGTTGTCAGCATATCGTCCGCCAGACCGTTTGCCGTTTTCGCGATCACATTGGCCGTTGCCGGAGCGATCATGAAAACATCGGCCTTTTTAGCCAGTTCAACGTGCTCGACCTCAAACACATGATTCCGGTCAAAGGTATCAACAATGCACTTTTGTCCACTGAGCGTCTCAAACGTAAGCGGACTGATGAACTGACATGCGTTTTCTGTCATAATAACATGAACTTCCGCACCTTCTTTTTTCAGTCTGCTGACGAGATACGCCGTTTTATATGCCGCAATCCCGCCGGAAACACCGATCAGTACTGTTTTTCCTTTCAGCATCATACTGTTTTCTCCATTCTATATGCTGTATAACCAGCACGGAGCCAGGTGGCGCCGGCCGTACCAAAAAACGGCCGGACAAAAAGCCGGCCGTTAATATCCGAATCTATTTAGAAACAGCCATTTTTGCTGTCTCACAAAGCTGTGCAAAATCTTCTGCGTTATTGATTGCGATTTCTGACAGCATTTTTCTGTTGATGTCGATGCCGCTCTTCTTCAGACCGTCGATCAGTCTGCTGTAACTGATTCCGTTCTGTCTGGCGCCGGCATTGATTCTGGCGATCCAAAGCTTTCTGAAATCTCTTTTCTTCAGCTTTCTGCCGATATACGCAGATCTGAGAGCTCTCATTACTGCAGGATTCGCGGCTCTGAAGTTCTTACTTCTCTGTCCGTAATATCCCTTTGCCTGCTTAAGTACTTTTTTATGTCTCTTGTGGGCGTTAACACCCTTCTTTACTCTTGCCATGATTCTTACCTCCCGTTAATTACATTATTTAGCCATTGCTCTGAGAATTCTTTTATGGTCAGCACCGGTCAAAATAGTAGACTTGCGCAGTCCTCTTTTTCTCTTCGGTGTTTTCTTCGTAAGAATGTGGCTTTTATATGCCTTATGTCTCCTGATCTTTCCTGATCCGGTCAGTTTCATTCTCTTACATGCCCCTCTGTGGGATTTCATCTTGTTCTTTGCCATTTTGCATTCCTCCTTACAGCTGCTTCCCTCTTCTGCCCGGACCGCATTTTCAGCGCACTTCTTTAATATACCGGATAACTGCGCTGACTGGATCGGCCGTGAGATTCGGGAATAATTAATTGCTTTTATTGTTTTCCGGATTCTGATTCTCAGCATTGCTGCCGATATTTTTTTCAGAACCACCGTTGTTTGCATTATTATTGCTATTACCGCTATTGTTTTTATTTTTATTCTTTGACTTCCTGCCTTTTCCGCCTTTGTTCGACTTATCCGCAGACTTCGGCGTCAGAAACATCGTCAGACTGCGTCCCTCAAAAGACGGCTTCTTGTCTATCACGCCGTTTTCACTGCAGGCTTCAGCAAAGGAATTCATAACATCGCGGCCCTTATTGACATAATCACGCTCACGTCCTCTGAAACGCAGGCTGACTTTGACCTTATCGCCCGCTTTCAGGAATTTATTGGCAGTCTTCGCCTTTACCATGATATCATGCTCTTCAATAAATGTACTGAGCCGGATCTCCTTGATCTGCATCGTCTTCTGCTTTTTCTTCGTTTCCTTGGCGCGTTTCTGAAGATCGTAACGGTACTTTCCGAAATCCAGGATCTTTGCGACAGGGGGATCTGCATTCGGAGAAATCTCAGCCAGATCAAGCTTTTTTTCTTCCGCAAGTGCGAGGGCCTCGTTTCTGCTCATAATACCGATCATCGTGCCGTCGCTGTCGATAACTCTTAATTCTCTTGCGCGAATCTCATCGTTGATTCTAGTTCTCTTACTAATTTTCTTTTCCTCCTAACATCATCACGATTCCCGCGCCCAAAGGCCCGGGAATTCATCCCGCCACCTGCTGTAAACGTTGAAAGGAGTGTACTCCCATCAGCGTTCAATAAAAAAGCGGATACAAAAAGTATCCGCTCTGATAACACGCAAAGTACGCCATCATATTTGAAAAACAAAACCCGACAGTCAGCATATTTCTTTACTTAAACTCTGCATTCTCCGAAACGGATACGCAAATGTGCCTGGCGCGCAGCGACCTGCGACGTCAAAGAAATATCGTCTGAAAGGTGAGAAGCGGATAACTTCTGCTTAAAACCGCATATATTCTACACTAACCGATAGTCTTTGTCAAGGGTTCCATGTAGCTGATCTTCATTTCTTTTCTTAATTGTCAAGACATATGTTACACTTTGAAAAGTACTCTGCCAAAACCTGATTAATCTGAATACATACCAGTCAGACGTTAACGTACATTGAATCCGCCGAATGCGAACGCCGTGAACCTCGTTAGAAAAACCTGAAGACTCCCCGCACTTTTCCCTGAATATTTACATCCTTGACCAGAATCGGACTCATATTGTCGTTTTCCGGCTGCAGTCGGATATGATCATTCTCCCTGTAAAAAGTTTTCACAGTCGCCTCGCTCTCAAATCCATCGATCATCGCGACGACAATATCGCCGTTCTCGGCAGTAGCCTGCTGCTGAACCAGAATAAAATCACCATCCATAATGCCGACGTTGATCATGGATTCACCCCGGACTTTCAGTAAAAAGGTACTCCCCTTCACAAACTGCGCCGGCACCGGCATCAGATTCTCGATATTCTCCTCCGCCAGAATCGGCCGGCCCGCAGCGATCTGTCCGACAATCGGAACATCAATCACATCGTCCCGTGTCGGGCCATTCATTTCACGCATACCCGCGCCACCTTCCAATCCGCTCTCCTGAGGCACCAGAATCAGCGCGCGCGGCTTGGCCGGGTCTTTCCGAAGATAGCCTTTATCAACCAGTGCTTTAATATCTTTATGAGCCGTCGATGTTGACTTGATACCGACCGCCGTACAAATTTCTCTGACCGTCGGCGGATAACCCTTCTCACCGATTTCTTTTCTGAGAAATTCCAATATCTGCTTTTCTCTTCTTTTCAGATCCGTTGTGTCGCCCATCTCGTCCCTCCATAGTAAGGCTTTGCCAGTGAATCTTCGTTTTCTTAAAATATTTTAACATACCACGAACAAAAAGTAAACACTTGTTCGCACTTTCCGGTACTTTTTTCCGGATTTCATTTCATGTCCTTGACACATAAAAATTCATATAATACGATATTTTCAGACAGCATGATTCTCTCTGGTAATAAAAGGAGTATCTCTATGGAAGAAACTAAAAAATTCACCCCCGGCGAAACCGGTATTTACAATGCTCGTGAGCTGGGAACCCCGAGAATGCTGATTCTTGGGCTTCAGCACATGTTCGCGATGTTCGGCGCCACAGTTCTCGTACCGATCCTGACAGGCCTGAACGTCTCGACCACACTGCTCTTCGCGGGCGTCGGAACACTGCTTTTCCATTTCCTCACAAAAAGAAAAGTACCGGCTTTTCTTGGTTCTTCGTTCGCGTTCCTCGCAGGGTACGCGGCCGTAGCGCCGCTGATCGACGGACAGCCGAATACAAAAATGCTGCCTTACGCTTGCGGCGGCGTATTTTGTGCAGGACTGGTCTACGTCGTCGTATCCGCACTGATGAAAGCGTTCGGACCGCAACGCGTTATGCGCTTCTTCCCGCCGGTCGTTACAGGGCCGATCATTATCTGTATCGGACTTATCCTCGCTCCGACAGCTATCACTAACTGCCGGACCAACTGGCTCGTAGCGATTGTCGCCGTGATCACCATCATCATTTTCAGCATCTGGGGTAAAGGCATGGCCAAAATCGTTCCGATTATCCTCGGCGTACTGATTTCCTACATTGTGGCCGCCATGGTCGGTATTGTCGATCTTTCCGCCATTACCAGCCAGAAAATCGTTTCGGTACCTGCCGTTACGCTGATGAAATTTGACGCGAGCGCGATCCTGACAATTGTTCCTTTGTCGATCGCGACGATTATGGAGCACATCGGGGACATCACGGCAATCGGCGCAACGACAGACCGCAACTACATTGAAGATCCGGGTCTGCACAGAACACTCCTCGGAGACGGTCTCGCGACCAGTCTGGCAGCGGCGTTCGGAGCCCCGGCCAACACGACGTACGGAGAGAACACCGGCGTACTCGCGCTGACAAAGATCTACGATCCGCTCGTCATCGAGATCGCGGCCTGCTTCGCGATCCTGCTCGCCTTCATCCCGAAAGTCGGTTTCATCATTGAATCCATCCCGGCAGCCACGATCGGCGGCGTTTCCCTGATCCTGTACGGCATGATCTCCGCCATCGGCGTCAGAAACGTGGTAGAGAATAAGGTTGATTTCACAAAATCCAGAAACACGATCATCGCGGCCCTGATCCTGGTCTGCGGACTCGGCTTCAGCTTCGGGGACAAAACCGGACTCACTTTCAACATCTCCGGCTTCAAAATCCAGCTCTCCGGACTCGCTATCGCGGCCATCGTCGGCATCGTCGCCAACGCGATCATCCCGGGTAACGACTACGTGTTCAAAACAAACGCTGAAAAAGAAGCGGAACAGGCCGCGCAGTAACTGCGAACGCAGAATTGCGGAACAGACCTTCGCAAAAAGAATGTTCAGACACAGACGAAATCAAAAGGCTCCTGCCTCCTCAACAGATGTTGGGATGCAGGAGCCTTAATCTCTTGTCTATAATGAATTATTACAATCAGGAACCTGGTAACAGGCATGATTCAGAGTTTTCTGATTCAGATTCTATTTTACTTTACTTTTCCGCTTCTTTTGCGGCCGGAAAAGGCGCTTTTTACTTTGCCCTTGCCGGTGCGGACACTCCGGACCTTGTAATAATATTTCTTCTTTTTCCTGAGCTTCTTTTTGTCAACGTATTTCGTCTTCTTAGTCGTGGCAATCTTTTTATAGCCCTTTTTCTTTTTGGTTGAGCGGAAAATCTCGTATTTCTTTGCCCCGGTGGCTTTCTTGTACCTGATGGTAACCTTGCGTTTTCCCGCCTTGACCTTGAGCTTTGCAGGCGCTTTCAGTTTCTTCAGGACGATGACCGCAGAAGCCGTTTCCTTATACCTTGTTACCGGATACGGATGACCTTCTATTTCCGCCTCTTCATCATAGCGGGAATAGAGATCCATTTTCACATAGAAAGTGCAGTTGCCTGCAGCCATTTTCTTTGTGCTGAACTTGCCGTTCACATAAGTGCCGGGTGTTTGGTAGTCGGCGAACGAATAATCATCGATTTTAGGACCCCAGACGGTCTTTTTATTTGAGTTTTTCTTCAGCCAGACAAGGATATCTCCCCCAAACTCATTCGGGTTGTCACATCTTGCTTTGTAGGAAACCTTCTCTCCCACATAGTATACAGTCTTATTCTTTGGCGTGATGATCTTGATATTCTTGGTAGTAGGAGCCGCGAAGGCCGCCGCACTCATGATCAAAACCAGAGAAAGTGTCAGAGCTATCATAACTGTCAGCCTGAAACCGGTTTTCTTCATAGTGTCACTCCTTTCTTTGGTCGTCAGTATTTCCGATAATCGATACGCAATAATTAGTATGTATAGTATAGCACATTCTGGCGTGAGGCGACATCTTTTCCGGCAAAAATCAACCAAAAAACAAACAATCGCCTGTACAGGCTGCAGTGTATGGCGATTTGCGCCGCATTTCATCTTTTGAATATTTATTTGTTTCGGAAATGGTTTTAACCAGACTATTTATATCAGATTATCTCAAAACCGAGTTTTGATATAAAAAAACAGACAAAACCCCGGCGCCACCCACATTATAAAAACCGAGCCGTATAAAACGACTCGGCACGCCAAGGTGTTTTCAGTCTTTTCCCAAACTATCGCCAACGCGGCGACGACTATCCTGACTTCTCAGTCTTTTCCCGAACCGCCGGAATCTTCCGCATCGTCTCCGGGTTCCCCGGATTCCGGAAACCGCTTCCCATGCCGCTCAAGATACGCGCGCAATTCCCTTTCACGGCCGATCCCTGTCGGCTGATAAAACCGGGTTCCCTGAAGATCGTCCGGCAGATACTGCTGGTCGACCCAGTGGCCCGGGTAGTCGTGAGCGTATTTATAGCCAATGCCGCGGCCGAGTTTTCCGGCGCTCTTGTAATTGGCGTCCTGCAGATGCGGCGGAACCGGCAGGTTACCCGAGCGACGCACCTCCGCGAGCGCGCCGTCGATCGCCATATAGGCCGCGTTCGATTTCGGGGAAGAAGCCGCGTAGGCCGTCGCCTGGCCCAGAATGATGCGCGCCTCCGGCATACCGACCCGTTCCACAGCGAGCGCGGCGCTGACCGCGACGACCAGCGCCTGCGGATTGGCGTTTCCAACGTCTTCGGAGCAGGCGATCATCAGCCGACGCGCGATAAAACGGATGTCCTCGCCCGCCG
>ONJN01000050.1 GCA_900318155.1 uncultured Eubacteriales bacterium | reverse complement strand
TGCATTGAGTTGATTGTTGATCGACCGCAGAAACGTCTCTGCATATCCCTTCCCATTATCATCTCGCCTGCTCAGCAGCTCGTTCTGCCACATAAGGACATCGGTCCGGGATATGCCTGAGAGACTCATATTTTGGAAATACGGCCTGATATGCGTCTCTATCATGTTCACCTTGGTTTCCATGGTGCTGGGCTTTATTTGCGGCTTTATGTCGCTGTAATAGATATCGATGAACGTGCTGAATCCCATGTTTATATCTTTGCTGGCCATTGCCATAAAAGATCTTTCATAAGCCTGGGCTTCCTTTTTTGTATTAAATCCTCGCTTCTCATGTCTCTTTCGTTCACCCTTCCAATCTGTGTAGTAACATGAGACTCTCCATTTCACACCCTCATATCCATTCCACTTGTCTCTGAAGACTGCCATTCAAATCACATCCTTTCTATTTCATAACTATTATCCTTACTATTTCTTGTCTTACAGGGTATGTATTCTTTAGTGTTGTATTTATCCATACTGTATAAGTTATTACTATATTGCGGTGGATTTTCCATCGCTGGTTATTCCGTCGGCGGTCTAGCCTGCAGCCGGATCTACCACCAGTGGTTTTCCCATGAGTCGGCTCACTCCATCTATGGTTTTTCCAGATGCCGGATTTTCCATTATCGGTTTTTCCGAATACTGGTTTTTACATCCATGGCCTTTCCACCTATCAGATCCTCCAGTCACGGTTTTTCTGCTGAAGGGTTTTTCAACAGCAGATTGTCAAATACCTCCATGTCGATACCGCAGTATCTTCCTTCTGAATTTCTCTTCTTATGCATTATTATGTATCCCTTTTTCACAAGTGATTTTCTTGCAGCTCGTATCCGGTCTTTTCCATCCGGAATAATTCTTGACATGCCCTCGTCTGTATAGTCCCAGTTATCCGGAAGAGCTAACAGCGTTGTCAAAAATCCTCTTTCTATAAGCGAAAAATTTTCGTCCTGAAGATATCGCTTTGAAACATGAAGGAAATTCCCGCCCTCCGTAATGTGTTTCAAAATTGCCATCGGACATCCTCCTTCAATGATTCACACCTGTCTTAAGACACGCTTCTTCATACCAGATCCTGTTGACCTTCCCGGTCACGACCAAAGCTCTTGGATTCTGTTCTTTCATTTCCCGGTTGAGTTCCCTGATGATCTCATAAGCCTTCGCCTTCGAGACATCAAGATCTGAACACAGCGTATCAACGCCAACATACAATGGTTTTCTTTCTTTTGACATCTTTCTTCCCCCTTTCATTCTGGTTTTTCTTGGTTTTATATTTCGTTTTCTTTTCTCTGTTCAGCCGATGCTATCCGCATTGCTTACTTTTTCATAAACTAAATATTTTTATTTAGTTTTAATTATAGTAATGTAATATTTTTATTTTGTCAATACGTTCTAAATAAAATATTTTTATTTTATATATTCCATTTTGTTTGATTTCATACTATAATGCAATCAAGGTTTAACGGAGGTCAAAACACATGACGTTAGGTGACAAAATACGAAAATACAGATTATTACACAACAAGACGCAAAAACAGCTGGGCGAAGAAGTCGGATTCAAAAAGAGCACAGCCGATGTGCGCATCAATCAGTATGAAACAGGCAAAATGGCGCCTAAGGCCGATATCCGTCTTAAGATAGCCGAGGCTCTGGACGTGGATATAGAAGCTCTTTCAGACACCAGCATCACATCTCTGGAAGATATCATGTATATACTCTTTGAGTTAGAAGAGCAGCTGGGTATGGATGTCGAAAGAAAAGAAGGACGTACTTGCCTTTCTTTCGATAACAACAATGAAAGGATACGTGCTCTGATAACTTATCTTAATCTCTGGATCGACCAGAAGGCATCATTGCTGCCTGAGGGTGACGATTCCACCAAAGAGCAAAAACGGAATTATTCACTTTGGAAATCAAAGTTCGTCAGCAATACGAAAGAATATTTTTCATCTAAAGATAAAGAACTATCACAGCACTACGAACCTCTGATGGAAAATATCATTGACACTCATGACTTTGCGAAAACTACATCCGATATAACGATCCTCATTCGCAGAATCATTGAATCAGGTCTTTCCGTCACCACTACATTTGCTGACAACGGCAACATCACAGGACCCGGCTTTACCTTTATAGCAAATGAGTTGCTGGATCCGCCATCACCTGATGCGGAAATGCTATTCACCAGGTTCCTTTGCGAGACAGAGCACTTCAAGCAGCTGGGTGCACAGACTCATACTGATATGCAGATGACCGGCAAGGAGCTTACGGTCACATACTATATATCTGTAGCTTCATTCAACGTTATAAAGAGCCAGATCGATGATCTGCTGGAGCACCTCAGCCTGGCAAATGACCCTAATGACTACTCTCGAGATTCGTTTGAATCCATGTTCAAAGACAGTCTTGAAACGTACTGCCTTGACATAGAAGAAGAGATAAAAATGGCATCAAAATAGAGCATTACAGAATTCTTGGTGACATTTTAGTGACACAAAAAACGGGAGCCCTCTGTTTTCAAGGACTCCCGAGCTTTTTTAATTACTCGTATTCCACTGTTGCGGGCGGTTTTGGTGTGAAGTCGAACAGTACGCGGTTGACGCCTTCGACTTCGCTTATTATACGGCTTACG
>ONJN01000052.1 GCA_900318155.1 uncultured Eubacteriales bacterium | reverse complement strand
GAAGCTGCAGAAGCCGAAGAACCGGCATCCGTGGATGAAGCCGAGTAGGCGGACCGGGGGCCGTTAACTGCCGCTGAAGCCGAAGGAGATCGGCGGCTGATATCGACGGTCAGGCTGAAGCCGAAGGAGACCGGCATCCGATGCCGACGGCAAAAACAGAGAATAAACGACAAAAAAGGAAAAAACGATGGGAGACACACCATCGTTTTTTTTGCTTTAATCGCATTGTTGTGTATTTAGCTTATACACGCGTGGGGACGGGCGAGATTTTACTGTGCTGCTTTAGCAGCGTTGAGCTTCTTGGTTATCTGTGATACTTTTCTGCTTGCGAGCTGCTTGGAGACCGTGTGCTTGCAGGCAGCTTTCTTGTACTTCTTCTCGGCAAGCGTTCTCTTCTCAGCGGCTGTTTCCAGGTCGCCGTCCGCGATTGCCTTATCAAAGTCCTTCATGACTGCTTTCAGTTCATCTTTAATTCTTCTGTTCTGAGCCGTCTTCTTACTGATAACTTTGATTCTCTTCTTTGCTGATTTAATATTTGCCATGATTTTTCCCCACTTTCTAAAATCGGCATCAACTATAACGGGCACCGGATCCCCCCCGCCTCTGCAGGCGGCGGATTTCGGTTCCGCCTTAAAATTTCGCACAACAAGTATACAATAGAAATGCTGTGATTTCAAGTGTCAAATGAATTATATTGCATCCCTTTCGGCTTTAAGCTAAAATGTAAAGGAATACAAACGGAGGAAGCAAGCTTCATGAATCAGGATAATAATTATCAGAAATATATAAGAAATTTCAGTATCATCGCGCATATCGACCACGGTAAATCCACGCTGGCCGACCGGATGATTGAAAATACAGGTCTTGTTGCGGAACGCGATATGAAAGAGCAGTTTCTTGACAATATGGATCTGGAGCGTGAGCGGGGGATTACGATCAAGCTGCAGACGACGAGGCTTATTTATAAAGCGAACGACGGGCAGGAATATGTATTTAACCTGATCGACACGCCGGGCCATGTCGATTTTACCTATGAGGTTTCCAGAAGTCTGGCCGCCTGTGAGGGCGCGGTCCTGGTGGTTGACGCCACGCAGGGGGTCGAGGCGCAGACGATGGGGAACGTTTATCTCGCGCTGGATGAGGATCTGGAGATCCTGCCTTGTCTGAACAAGATGGATCTGGCCAGCGCCCGGCCGGATGAGACAAAGGAAGAGATCGAGGACATGATCGGTATTGACGCGGAGGACGCGCCGCTCATTTCGGCAAAGGCCGGTACAGGAATTGGTGATTTGCTGGAAAAGATCGTAACAGATATTCCGGCGCCGGAAGGGGATGTCAATGAAAAGCTGAAGGCACTGATCTTTGACTCCGTGTACGACAATTATAAAGGTGTTGTGATCTACACGAGAATTTTTGACGGCGAGGTCAGGGTCGGCGATACGATCCGGCTGATGGCCGCCGAAAAGAATTATGAAGTCACGGAAGTCGGCGTCATGGCGCCGGGTCATGTTCCGACAAAGTACCTGCGGGCAGGTGACGTAGGCTACATTTGCGCCGCGATCAAACAGGTGCGGGACGCCCGCGTGGGTGACACGATCACAATGGCGGACGATCCGTCTGAATATGCTTTGCCGGGTTATAAACGAGTTCAGCCGATGGTTTACAGCGGTATTTATCCGGCGGAGGGTGAAAAATACGAGTCGGTCAAAGACGCGCTGGACAAACTGCAGGTCAACGACGCTTCACTTTCGATCGAGCCGGAGGTTTCGGCGGCGCTGGGCTTCGGGTTCCGATGCGGATTCCTGGGCCTTCTTCACATGGAAGTAATTGTCGAAAGGCTGGAGAGAGAATTTGATCTCGGCGTAATCACGACATCTCCGAGTGTCGTATATAAAATAGTAAAAACTGACGGCACGGTGGAAATGATCCAGAATCCGACGAATCTGCCGGATCCGGCGGAGATCAGCTGGATCGAGGAACCGATCGTGAACGCGGACATCATGCTCCCGAAGGAATTTGTCGGGTCGATCATGGACCTTTGTCAGAGCCGGCGGGGAACGATGCTGAACATGGAATACATCACGACAGAGCGTGTCGGGCTGCATTATGAGCTCCCGCTGAACGAGGTAATCTATGATTTCTTTGACGCGCTGAAGTCAAAGACGAGAGGCTACGGATCGCTCGATTACGAGTTTGTACGCTATGAGCGTTCGGATCTCGTGCGGCTTGATGTGCTTCTGAACAAAGAAATGGTCGACGCGTTCTCGATGATTGTGCACCGCTCTGAGGCGTATCGACGGGGCCGTTTTGTCTGCAAAAAGCTGAAAGACGTCATTCCGATGCAGCAGTTCGAGGTGCCGATTCAGGCTGCCATCGGACAAAAAGTCATCGCCCGCGAGACGGTTCGCGCTTACCGGAAGGACGTAATCGCGAAGTGCTACGGCGGCGATATTTCCAGAAAGAAAAAGCTGCTGGAGAAGCAGAAAGAAGGAAAGCGGCGCATGAGACAGTTTGGTAAGGTCGAGGTGCCGCAGGAGGCGTTTACTGCGGTTTTGAAATATGACGACGATAAATAGAAGAGTGGGTATTCCGGATAGACTTGGGATTTATATTCACATTCCGTTCTGCGTCTCGCGCTGCCGGTACTGCGCGTTTTATTCGAACGCGGTGGGTGAAATAAGTGTGGCGGGCGCGGATACGGCGCCGTTCGCGGATTATGTCCGGCGCCTGAAAGCGCGGATACGGGAGTATTCTGACAAGTACGGCCGGGGGCGCACAGCAGATACGATCTTCATCGGCGGCGGAACTCCTTCGGTTCTGCCGTCTTTTATGATCCGGGAGATTCTGGATGAAGTGCGGGATTCCTTTGCTGTGGATGAAAATGCGGAGATCAGTATGGAGTCCAATCCGGGTACGCTGTCGGCCGGGAAACTGGCAGACTTCCGCGCGGCTGGCGTGAACCGGCTTTCGATCGGTCTGCAGTCCTTTGACGATGATGTGCTGAAGGTCATGGGGCGCGTCCACGACGCGGAAACCTTTGTCCGGAGTTATCGGGCGGCGAGGGATGCCGGCTTTGACAACATCAATGTGGATCTGAT
Source organism: uncultured Eubacteriales bacterium (assembly GCA_900318155.1). GTDB lineage: Bacteria > Bacillota > Clostridia > Peptostreptococcales > Anaerovoracaceae > Aminicella. Next base: position 5,692 of record ONJN01000052.1, on the reverse strand, counting down.
GTTTGGTGTGCCCGGGCAGACTGACGAATCGTGGGAATCGGGACTCAGGCGGCTGATCCGAATGGATCCGGAGCACATTTCTTTTTACAGCCTGCAGATCGAAGAAGGCACGCCGTTTTATGACGATTACCGAAGCGGCCGGCTGTCGGAGATTTCCGATGAGACGGATCGCCGCATGTATCATCGGGCGCTGGCGGTCCTGCGGCATTCCGGTTATGAGCATTATGAGATTTCAAATGCCGCGAAGCCCGGGTTTCGATGCCGCCACAATATGAAGTACTGGAGGTTCGGTGACTATCTTGGGATCGGTGCTGATGCTTCATCGTTTTTGGATGGGGTACGCTTCAGTGAAGCCGCCTCGCTTGATTTTAATGAACGGCCTTACCGCGAGTATCATGTGAATGACCTGCGTGACAGCATGGGCGAGTATATGTTTACCGCTCTTCGGCTTGCGGAAGGCATTGACCCGGCTGATTTCAGGCGGCGCTTCGGGTGCGGTCCGGCTGAGGCTTATGCGGCAGAGATAAAAGAAATCCGCTCTTTTCTGGAGAGCGGGGATCTGGTGCTGGAGAGCGGGGACGCGGTGCCGGAATGTGGATATCTGGTGCCAGAGAATGGCGATTCAATATTGGAAAGCGGGGATCCAGTGTCTGAATGCGGGGGCCTGAACCTGGAATCCGGGCGCCTCAGGCTGAGTGAAAAAGGGATCGACATTTCAAATCGGATCATGGCGATTTTTGTGTGAATGGAATCCGCCGGCTGCCGCCTGTAAAGGCGGGATCCTTTGGCGCTTCATATATTCAGATATTCAGAGTTTCTTCAAATATACAGAGCTTATTCAGAGCTTTTCGATGATCTGACGCTTGTATTCCAGGAATTTGTCGGTCAGATTAAAGTCTTTGCGGCGCGGATGCGGTTCACTGATCGTGATTTCTGTGTCGATGCGGCCGGGTTTTCCGGTGAGCAGGCAGATGCGGTCGGAAAGCAGGATGGCTTCATCAATGTCGTGTGTGATGAAGAGCGTTGTCATGTTCAGCTTTTCGATGACATCCAGATACCATTCGTGCATGGTCGCTTTTGTCAGGGTGTCCAGAGCGGAGAATGGCTCGTCCAGCAGAGTGATGTCGTTTGAGAATATGTAAGTCCTCAGGAGCGCGGCGCGCTGGCGCATGCCGCCGGAAAGCTGCGCGGGATATTTCAGCTCGGTACCGCTGAGGCCGAACACGTCAAAGAGTTCTACGGCCTTTGCGCGGGCTTCTTTTTTGTTCACGCCTTTGACGAGGAGCGGAAGCGCGACGTTATCCCGGATCGTCCGGTAGGGAAGCAGCAGATCTTTCTGCAGCATGTAACTGATGTAGCCGGGTTTTCCGGTGATGTCTTTTCCGTCCAGCAGCACCTGGCCCTGATCCGGAACCAGCAGTCCGGAAATAATGTTGAACAGTGTGGTTTTGCCGCCGCCGCTTACGCCGAGCAGGCTGACCAGCTCGCCCTGGTGAAGCTTCAGCGAAACATTGTTTAAAACCGGGGTTCCGGCGAATGCTTTGCTGATGCCGGCCGCTTCCAGCCGGACCCGGCCGGAAGCGGTCTTCAGATTTGCAGGTTTTGTTTCTTTGTTGTTGATTTTTGAATTGTTTTTTTTCATAATGCCATTCTTATTTCTCCGGCAGGTAGTCGTTCGTGAAGCCGGTGCCGGATTTCAGAGGCTCCTTTGTCAGCTTGTGCTGATTCATCCAGTTGTAGAAACGGTTCCAGCGCGCCGGATCGATATAGCCCCACTTTTTTGCGTCTTTGATGTATTCCTTTGACAGGTATTTCTGGCTGGCGTAGATCAATTTTTTGCTGTCTTTCAGTTCGGAATTCTGATCGATCAGAAGGTCGGCCGCTTTCTGCGGGTTTTTAGCCGCATATTCATAGCCTCTGGAAACGGCTTTCATGAAGGCTTTGGCCGTGTTTGGATTCTTTTTCAGGAAGTCGGTGTTTGCAATGATGACCGGCGTGTAATAATCAAAGACTTTGTTGATGTCCGCAAATTTCCAGAAGTTTGTGTCGAGACCGGCCTGTTTGCAGGCGATCCCGGCCCAGCCCCAGAATATCCAGATCGTATCGACTGATTTGTTTTTAAGGGCGGTCGGTTCGTCGGTGACCGTCGAAGGGATCAGTTTGATCCTGGAAAAATCACCGCCGTCATCCTCGACGACCTGCTTCAGGGTTGCTTTCTCTGCCGGGATGTCCCATGTCGCGTAGGTATGGCCGGCCATTTTTTTAGGGCTGGTGATGCCGTTCTTTTTCAGGGAAATGATACCGGAAGTGTTGTGCTGGAGGATGGTTGCGACCGCAGTGATCGGCAGTTTGTTCTTTCCGACGAGGGCGTCGGCCATTGTGTCCTGCGCGTCGATGCCGAAATGGGCTTTGCCGCCGCCTACGAGCGACGCGGAGCCGTTTTCAGGCGGCTGGACGATTTTGACCGTGAGGCCGGCGTCCTTAAAATAGCCTTTGGCCTGCGCCGCGTAGATTCCGGTGTGGTTGGTGTTCGGCGTCCAGTCCAGACAAAACGTGATATTTTTTGTTTCCGGAGTGCTGTTCTTGTTGCCGCAGGCGGCCAGCGCCAGGGTCAGCGCGGCTGCGAGAAGGACGGCAGCGATTCGGATGATTTTTTTCTTGTTCATAAGATTGTTTCCTTTCCTTAATATATGACAAAATGTGATATACGAAACACGTATGATTCGACAAAACATGCGACAAAGGGTTGCATTTCTTCTATTTTTATACATGTTTATTAATAATTATTCCGAAAATGGAACTTTTTTATATCAAAACGCGATTCTGGAGCAATTTGATATAAAAAAACTGAAAAAAAACCTGGGGTACGGTCATGCGTTCCGGGCTCATTCTTCCTGCGTGATCCGCAGGTACGGCATGGCTGTTTTCTCCAGGATCTCGATGACCAGCATCAGCAGCAGCGAAACGAGTGAGATCAGAATGATCACAGCAAACATTTTGTCAAATGCGTAGGCCTTTTTCACGCGCGTCATGTATACGCCCAGACCGCTGAACCCGCCGAGCCATTCGCTAATGACCGCGCCTACAACGGAATAGGCCGCTGCGATCCTCAGGCCGGAAAAAAACTGCGGAAGCGAAGATGGCAGTTTAATATAGCGGAATATTTTCAGTTGTCCGGCGCCCATGGTTTTAAGCATGTTGATGGAATCCTCGTCGACTGAGCGGAATCCCTGCAGGAGTCCGACCGTCAGCGGGAAGAATGATGAAATTACGACCAGGATAATCTTTGGTTTCATTTCATATCCGAACCAAAGTACGAGGAGCGGCGCGATCGCGACCGCCGGGATCGTCTGCGAGATGACCAGGATCGGATAAAGCGCTTTGTACAGCACATCGAACATATCCATCAGAACCGCAATGATGAAACCGAGCAGAATCCCGAACAACAGCCCGTAGATCGCTTCCTGCAGCGTGACCAGCGCGTTTTGCCAGAGTATTGTCGCGTCGCCGGCAAAGGCTTTCAAAACGTCGGTCGGGGAGGGGAGCATGTAACCCGGAACCAGTCCGGTCACGCAGATCAGCTCCCATACCAGCAGCAGAATCACGATCGCGGCGATCGCCGGCCGATTAGTCTGTATGGTGCTTTGTAACTTTTTTATCAATGCTGAGAATTTCTCCTTCCGGTTTATATTCGACTTTAATATATGAGGAAACTTTTGGCGCGCCGGCGCGGATCGCCACGTGATGACACTCTTTGGCGATGTCCATGAGCCGGTCTATGCTGTCGCCCTCGATCACGGTCTCGTAGGGGCCGACATAACAGCTGAGGCCGGTGCTTTTAATGTAAGCGATTACTTCATCCACAATGCGGACGACTTCCTCGTCCGTGCTGACGGCGGGAAGTATCTGTATAGCGATACCTGCATTCATAATGAACCTCCTTATAATAAAAAACCTCTGCCGGGTCAGTCGGCAAAGGTCAGGTATTCTCTCCGGTTATTCAAAAACAGAAACAACACTTCACTTCGCTGGCATGATCCAGATCAGCTGGTAAGGGTCGCGGATGTATCCGCCTCTCAGTCCGTCCCCGGACTCCCCGATTGTTTGATTTAAGTATAGAGCGTAAAGATTTTTCTGTCAATCCACTTTAAGGCAGAATCTGAGCTTTTCAGATTAATTAATAAGAAATTGTTTATTTTTGGATAAAATCAACGCGATTTTCTTGAAAATGGTGTTGACATTATTCGGTCAAAGTAGTAGATTATATGTAGCGGTTAGCACTCGAACCGAATGAGTGCTAACAAAGGAGAGATGATATATGGAATTGACAGAGAGAAAACTTAAGATTTTACAGGCCATCATTAGTGACTATGTAAAATATGCGGAGCCTGTCGGTTCGAGAACGCTTTCCAAAAAGTTCAACAACGCGATAAGCTCGGCTACGATCAGAAACGAGATGAGTGATCTGGAAGATATGGGCTATCTCACACATCCGCATACATCGGCGGGGCGTGTACCGTCAGATAAAGCGTACAGGCTGTACGTCAACACGATGATGGGGAAGGTCGAGATACCTGAAGCGGATCAGGAACTGATCCGGGAAACGCTGAAAGCGGATATCGACGAGTTTGATAAAACGATTCAGAGAGCGGCGGAGTTGCTTTCGGAAATCACCAGTCTGGCATCGTTCGCGCTGAGTCCTTCCCAGTCGGAGGACCGGCTGAAATTTGTAAATCTGCTGCCGATCGATGATGAGACGGTCATTATGATGATTGTCGCAGAAAGCGGAAAATCTTCCAACACTCTGATTCATATGAGAGTTCCTTATACCACGGAGATGCTTCAGGTTTTGTCAAAGAGCATCACTTACAGCTATCGTGGTAAACGGCTGACGGATATGCTGAAACAGGATATCATCACAGATTTTCAGAATGACATCAGTGCGATGGACGCGCTTTCCGGCAATATTATGCCGAACTTCATGAGGACGCTGGAAGACCTGCTCAATGTGAATCTTTATACGAACGGATTGAGTAACATCTTCGATATTCCGGAATTTTCGGATCTGCAGAGAGCCAAGAATTTCATCTCGCTTTTTGACAGAGACAATAAGGCCCAGTTTGTCAGAAAGCTGGCGGACCGGGGCGACGGTATGATCGTAACGATCGGAAGTGAGAATTCGGAAGATGACATGAAGGATTGTTCTTTGATTACGGCGACGTATCATGTGAACGGACGTTTTGTCGGCAAGATCGGAGTGATCGGGCCTACAAGAATGAAATACGGAGAGATCATCTCTGTAGTCGAATATCTGAGTGATAATCTTAACAATGCATTTCGATTGAATAAAGGCGGTGAGGATGGCAGCGATGACGAGTGAAGAAATTAAAAAAGATCCTGATAAGGAGAAGGATGAAAAAAAGGAAAATGATTTTTCGGAAGAAGTGACTGCGGAACAGGCCGGGACTGAGACGGAAGCTGCGGGAACGGAAGCGGAAGAGACGGATACGGAAGAAGCATCGGAGGATGCCCGGGATGAATCTGAAGAAGCTGAAGAAAGCGATAAAAAGGAGGTTGCTGAAGAGGAATCCTGGAATGAGAAGTACATCCGGCTGATGGCTGATTTTCAGAATTATAAACGCAGGACGGAGAAAGATAAGGCTGATGTTTACGCGTACGCGAATGAGAAAAT
>ONJN01000175.1 GCA_900318155.1 uncultured Eubacteriales bacterium | reverse complement strand
GGAACCGTTTCCGGTAATAATCGGCCGCATCCGGGTTCTTCAGGATCTCCAGACAGTAGTGCTCAATGTCATTAAAATCGACCAGATTCTTTTCTCGCTTTTTCTCCCGGAAAATCCGGTCAAAATCCTTCAGGAGCGCGCCCAGCGTTTCAGCCTGACGGCCGGTTTCGTTAAGCTCTGCAATCTGTTCCCGCAGGCTCAGCGTCATAAACTGCTTATGAAGACCTTTCAGCCGATCTTTTATATCGTCCCGCATAGACTTAACTGCCGTTTTTATCGCTTCATATCCTTCTTTTTCTGATTTCTTTACAGTCAGCTTCGGCCATTCGACCAGTTCATAATGATTCCTGCACCCCTCAAAATCCTCCGACCCGGCAGCGGCGGCCATCGCCCGCACCGCTTTCCGCGACGGTTCCATCTTTTCGATCAGACTTAGTACGCCGGCTTCATCCAGAAGCTCCGTCAGCTCATTGAATTCCTTTTCTGCGCGCGCCGTTTCTTCCTTCATAATCAGCCAGAGAAAACGCATCGCGTCCGTCCCGGCAAACTGTTCTTCATCCGCATTCAGTTCCGCAATCTTCTTTTCCAGCGTCTCAAACGGCTCGGGCAGTGCCTGAAGCGACCGGTAAACATCCGAAACCACGTTCCGCGCCGCCTCGTCGCTTTTCTCGCCCGAGTACCGGTCCAGAAACGCCTTGAACCGCTCATCGTCTTTTTCATAATACTCATCGAGCAGATCATCGAGCGCCTCTTCCTTTAAAATCGTAGCCCGCGCCTCCTCGCAGATACTAAAATCCGGTTCCAGATCCGTCAAAAAGAAAAACCTTCGGATCACACTCATGGAAAAGGAATGGAAGGTGCTGATGTTAGCAGAAGGCAAAAGATCCAGCTGTTTTCTGAGATTCCGGTCTTCCCCGGTTTTCTCCCGGAGTGCTCTTCGTATTTTCTCCCGCATTTCTGAAGCGGCAGCATTTGTAAACGTGACGATGAGCATCTCATCGACCGAACAATCCTCTTCCGTGATCATTTTGATGATTCGTTCAACCATTACCGCTGTTTTTCCCGATCCGGCAGCAGCCGAAACGAGCATATTACGTCCGCGCTCCTCGATTGCCTGACGCTGCTGGCTGGTCCATGCCATAATTCCCTCCTGTTGATCTGATCGCCTGATAATCCCGCTGCCCGGCGGGCCGGCGCCCTGTCAGCCCGTTTTCCGGCGGGCCGGTTTCCTGACGATCTGATTCACCGGCAAATCGGTTTCTTCCGCCTCTGCCTGCATTAACCGTCTTATTAAGCCACCTTCGTTTTGTAGAATATTATAACACAGCCCGGCCAAAAATACATCGCGTCATGCCGCGCAATTCGTGGTATCATTAAAGAAACGGGAAATCTCCCTGAAAGGTGGGAAAATTTCCCCGATTATCTGAAATATATCCAATCTCAGCATCAAGGAGTTCTGACTATGAATAATATAAAACCTTCAATGATCCTGATCATGGACGGATTCGGGTTAAATCCGGAAACGTACGGCAATGCGATCGCCCGGGCAAAGAAACCGAACCTGGACGCGATTTTCCGGGATTATCCGGGGACAAAAATCAACGCGGCCGGCGAAGCAGTCGGTCTGCCGGCCGGCCAGATGGGCAATTCCGAGGTCGGTCACCTGAATATCGGCGGCGGCCGCATCATCTACCAGGATCTCACGCTGATCAGCAAATCGATCGCAGACGGCGATTTCTTCAGCAATAAAGCGCTGCTGTCCGCTGTCAGCCACGTAAAGAAAAATGATTCGACGCTGCACATCAGCGGCCTCCTCTCGGACGGAGGCGTGCACAGCCACATCGAACACCTCTTCGGCGTCATCGACCTGGCCAAAACAAATGGCATCAAAAAGCTTTGCATCCACTGCTTCCTCGACGGCCGCGATGTGCCGCCGCGCTGCGCCCTCACCTATATCGAACAGCTGCAGAAAAAGCTGGATGAAACGGGAATCGGCCTCATTGCCACAATCTCCGGCCGATACTATGCGATGGATCGCGACAAACGCTGGGAGCGCGTACAAAAAGCCTACGACGCAATGACACTCGGCAAAGGCGAACAGGCGCGGACCCCGCGGGAAGCCATCGAACAAGCCTACGCGCGGGGTGAAAACGATGAATTCGTTCTTCCGACCTGCGTCGCCATCGGATCCGGCTGCACCGATAACGCAGCCTCCGCAATGAATGATGACGCGGCCTGCACGACCGACAATGGCAACACGAACTCTTCCGTATCCGGCCAGGCTGAAAACGCAGCCGGCACCGTGAACGACGGCGACGCGATCATCATGTTCAATTTCAGGCCGGACAGAGCCAGAGAAATCACAAGAGCCTTTGTCGACAAAGCCTTTGACGGCTTTGACCGGGAAAAGACTGTAAACGACCTGAAATACGTCTGCATGACGGAATACGATGCCGCGATGCCGAACGTCGAAGTCGCCTATCCGCCGGAGCATTACGACAACACACTCGGCGAATACCTTTCCGGTCTCGGACTGAAACAACTCCGGATCGCGGAAACCGAAAAATACGCGCATGTCACCTTCTTCTTCAACGGTATGGTCGAAGAGCCGAACCCGGACGAAGAACGCATCCTCGTTCCATCGCCAAAAGTCGCGACGTACGATTTGCAGCCGGAGATGAGTGCTTTCACTGTTACCGACAAAGTCGTCGAGCAAATCGAAAGCGAGAAATTCGATGTCATCATCCTCAATTTTGCCAACGCGGATATGGTCGGACATACCGGCGTTATGGACGCCGCTGTCAAAGCGATTGAAGCCCTGGACACCTGCATCGCCAGAGTCCGGGACGCTGTCCTGGCAAAAGGCGGACAAATCCTTTTGACGGCCGACCACGGAAACGCCGACACCATGATCGATCCGGACGGAAACGCAATCACTTCTCATTCTACAAATCCGGTTCCGCTCTATCATATCGCCGCCGAACCGAAAAATCTGAAAGACGGCGGCAAACTCGCCGACATCGCGCCGACCCTGCTTACCCTGATGGACATCCCTGTGCCGGAAGAAATGACCGGCGATGTCCTGGTTGAGGAATAGACGGCCGGCAAAGCTCTGACGCCGGCGGCTTTTCCGGAACCCTGCCAAAGGCCACGGTTCGGCGCGGCGGGTCACGGTTCGGCGCGGCGGGCACGGCGCGGGCGCAGTTTACAATAACTCTTGTGACGGTTATTTTGTCCGTTTTTTGATTTTTGTCTCGTTGCGGACAAAAATTTTATAATTATACGTGCGTCAGCATAAATATTGGACTATTCTGATGCGATCAGCGTTTCTTTTTTGTACAAAAGTACAAAATCCGCTAATCGCTTCTTTTTTATTCCAAAAATGTATTGCGATTGTATATACAACATTGATTACGGCACCGAGTTAAATACGTCTATTTAGTCCG
>ONJN01000055.1 GCA_900318155.1 uncultured Eubacteriales bacterium | reverse complement strand
TTCGCCTTTGTCGTATTGGCAATGACCCGGGCCAGCGTCGTTTTACCGGTGCCCGGCGGCCCGTAAAAAATCACAGACCCGAGCTTGTCTGCCTGAATCGCCCGGTAAAGGAGCCGCCCCTTCCCGATGATGTGCTCCTGACCGACAACCTCTTCCAGGGTCTCCGGCCTCATCCGGGCTGCGAGCGGCTCATTATTCTTTTCCAGCTGTTCACGTCTGTAATCAAATAAATCCATATTTCCTGCGCCGTCTTTTAACAGGCCGCGGCACTCCTGACTCGGACCGGATCCGAAAATTTCTGGTTCTGACAATCGACACAGAAAATATCACAGTTGTCGATCGGCATCTCCCAGATCTCATTCCCCGGAACTTCCAGATCATCTATACATGCAAAGAACGCCCGAATCGTCTCACCGTGTGTTACGATCAGAATCTGTTCGTCCTTTTCTTCTCTGGCGATCTCTTTGACAAAGGAACGCACGCGTTCCATCAGATGCGGGATCTTTTCAACGCCTTCCGGCGGCTCCACATGGATCGGGTCGTTCAGAAACGCCATCGTCGCTTCATCCAGCTCGGTCAGGCATTTTCCGTCGATATCTTCACCATAATCGAGTTCAATCATCCGGTCATCGACAAAAAAATCACATCTCTTCCGGCCGCTAACGATCTCAGCCGTTTCCTGTGCGCGGTCCAGATGACTGACATAAATCCTGTCAAAGTTCAGGCTCTTCTCACGGATGTATTCTGCAGCGCCCCGCGCCTGGCTCCTTCCGGTTTCATTCAGATGCGAATCGATATGACCCTGCAAAGTCTGGCGCTTGTTATAATCCGTTTCGCCATGTCTCATAATATATATTTTCAACAATCCTACCTCCATTTGACGATCCGTCGTCCGGATATCAAAAATTATATCAATACGGAGTGCGCCCTGCCCGCTTCCGGCAGTGACCCCTCCTGAAAACTAACCACCATATACTATATAATTTTATAAGCCAAAAGTAAATATAAACAAACAAAAAGACTATGATACTTTTTCCAATACAGACGAAACTCTAAAGTGATTTGCAAAATCACTCATTTTAAAAACTATTGCAATTCTACTGTTTCCGTGTATAATAAACACAAAGAAAATGTTGCCGCTTACCGATGGTGCGGTTAATAAATTATTCGGTGCGAAAATGTTGCCGCTTACCGATGGTGCGGTTAATAAATTATTCGGTGCGAAAATCTTACCCCATCCCCGTTAAAAGGGATGGGGTTCTTTTGCCGGAGGATAGGTTATGCTTATTGCTGAAGGTTATTTTTACCATATAAGGAATGACTATTTCACAATCGCCAACGATAATACACTTATGGCCAATCATGAAAACGGCAGCTATCGACCACATTTCTTTGCGATAAGAGATCATCGAAACAAAGATATTTTCTGGATGGTTCCGGTTTCTTCCAAATTTATAAAGTTTCAGAAAGTTTATCAGAATCAAGTAAAAAAGTACGGGAAATGTACAAAAATAGTCCTTGGGAATTGCAGCGGTAAAAAAGCTGCTTTTTTAATTCAAAACGCGTTTCCTATCACATCTGATTTTTTCGATCATATACATACGAATCGGGGAAAACCGTTATCGCTGCATAAAAGCACGTCACGTCTAATCAAAAAACATCTGAAGAAAAACCTCAATCTTTATAAACATGGGGTGAATTTATTCTTTGCCGATATCGCTGTGTTGTACAAACTTATGGAAGAGCATCTGAACTCTAAGGACGTCAGTGGACAAAGAAACCGGAAATCGTATTGGGAACTCACGGAACATGATTCATGAGTCCTTCATGCACTATAAAACGGGCGAAGACAGCCGTTCTGCCATCTTCGCCCGTGCGGAAATATTATTATTTACCGCACCTGTCCGGTTCCGGTGATTACATATTTATGCGTAACAAGCTGGTTGACGCCCATCGGGCCTCTGGCGTGCAGCTTCTGCGTGGAGATGCCGATCTCCGCGCCGAGTCCGAATTCGCCTCCGTCTGTGAAACGTGTGGACACGTTGTGATAAACCGCCGCGGAATCGATGCCGGCTATGAACTTTTCGGCCGCCGCAGCGTCGTTCGTAATGATGCAGTCGCTGTGGTGCGTCGAATAATGCTCGATGTGGTCGATGGCCTCTTCAACGGAATCAACAATCTTTACGCCCATAATCAGTTCGCCGTATTCTGTGCTCCAGTCCTCATCCTGCGCCGCCTTCATATCGCTGTCAATCGCGCGCGCCGCTTCATCCCCGCGAAGCTCAACGGCCTTCTCGCTCAGCTTTTCAGCGATAGCCGGAAGCGCTTTGTCGGCGATATCTTTATGGATAAGGAGTTTTTCTGCCGCGTTGCATACGGACGGACGCTGCGTTTTCGCGTTGAAGATAATATTTGCCGCCATGTCGATGTCCGCGTCTTTGTCAACATAAACGTGGCAGTTTCCGGCTCCGGTTTCAATAACCGGTACCTGCGCGTTCTCAACGACCGTACGGATCAGCCCGGAGCCGCCGCGCGGGATCAGTACGTCAAGATACTCCGTGAGATTCATCATTTCCCTCGCGGTTTTGCGGTCGATGTCCTGAACCAGCTGAACGCAGTCTTCCGGAAGCGCCGATTCAGCCAGCGCGTCTCTCATGACATTAGTAATCGCGTTGTTTGAATTGAAGGCTTCTTTTCCGCCTCGGAGAATAACTGTGTTGCCGGCGCGGATACAAAGCGCCGCGCAGTCACTCGTTACGTTCGGCCGCGCCTCAAAGATAACGCCGATAACGCCGATCGGCACGCTGACCTTTTTCAGGTGCATTCCGTTCGGCCGGTCGTATTCCTCGATGACTTTTCCGACCGGATCCGGCCAGTTTGAAACCGCCTTCACGCCGTCCGCCATGTCTTTAATCCGGTCTTCCGTAAGCAGAAGACGGTCAAGCAGCGATTCGCTCATGCCATTTTCAACGGCGGCTTTCCGATCTTTTTCATTGGCTTCCAGAATCTCGCCGGTTCTCGCGATCAACGCGTCCGCGATTTTCAGAAGTGCCGTTTCTTTATCTTTGTCTGAAGCCGTTCTGAGAATTCTCTCGGCCTGTTTTGCCTTTTTTCCCATTAAATTCAGTTCTGTAGTCATTGTTTTATTTCCTTTCCGGTCCGGCGCCCTTTGCCGGCCTTTTTTTTCTGATCTGGCTCAGCAATCCTTTGCCGGCCTTTTCCCTGTCCTGTGCGATGTCGTCCCTGCACCGATCCTGTTCCGGCTGCCCGGGCTCGTCCCTGCGCCGGCTCACGCCCGCAGTGTCAGTCTTATTTCTTCCCGCTTTACTGCACCGGTTTCATCGACTCAATGATCGATTCCGCCAGCGCTTCCAGCTCGCCGTTGTTCGCGTCACTGACCGAAGACAAAACTGAAACCGGTTTGTTCAGAATCTTTATCTGTTTCATGCTTTCCAGCATTCTGATCATGCCCTTCCCGGCCGTCGGCGCCCAGGTTCCGTTTTCAACGACAGCAACGGCTCTGTTCTGCAGATTCAGACGTTTCATGTCCTCCATCAGTGTCTGTACCGGCAGGAATACATTCAGGTTATGCGTTACGGACAAAAACGCCAGGTGGCTGTACCTGAACGCCTCCGCGATCAGATATGAGGAATGTGTTTCCCCCGCGTCATAGACCCGGACATTCTTCATCCCTTTTTCGACAAGCCGAGACGCCAGAATCTGCGCGGCCTGTGCCGTGTTTCCGTACATGGATCCATACACGATCAGAACGCCGGTTTCTTCCGGCTCGTACGTAGCCCAGTGAATGTATTTATTGATCATCCAGCCGAGATCCTCCCGCCAGACCGGTCCATGCAGCGGACAAATCAAATCAATCGGAACAGAAGACACTTTCTTCAGCACATTCATGACCTGAGTGCCGTACTTTCCGACGATGTTTGTATAATACCTTCTGGCTTCGCCAGCCCATTCCTCCACAAAATTCAGTTCATCCGCAAAGAGCGCCCCGTCCAGCGATCCGAATGAGCCGAACGCGTCAGCGCTGAAAAGTATGCGGGCAGTAATATCATACGTCATCATCACTTCCGGCCAGTGCACCATCGGCGCCGCGGCAAAGGTCACCTCATGATTCCCAAAGCCGAAAATGTCCCCTTCCCGTACTTCAATGAACCGATCCCCGGGATCAATTCCAAACTGACGCATGAACAGCCGCGCTTTCTTTGTCGCAATGATCTGTATCTCCGGATAGCGCAGGAGGACTTCATTGATTGCCGCCGCGTGGTCCGGCTCCATGTGGTTCACGACAAGATAGTCGAGCGGACGCCCGTTCAGAACGTATTCCATGTTTTCCAGAAACTGCCTTGTTACAGACCAGTCCACCGTGTCAAAAAGAACCGTTTTGTCATCCAGAAGCACATACGCGTTATAGGATACGCCGTCTACCGGATAAAGGCCTTCAAAAAGACGCGGTTTTTTATCATTCACTCCGACCCAGTACAGGTCGTCTGTCATTTTTCTTACATTATGCATTACGGTTCCTCCTTATACTCTTACCTGACCTGTTCGACTTCGACAAAGGCATCCCTGCCTTCTCCGCAAAGCGGGCAGATCCATTCTTCCGGCAGCTTCTCAAAGGCCGTTCCGGCCGGAATGCCGCATTCCGGATCGCCGGTCTGTGGGTCGTATTCATACCCGCAGCCGTCGCACACGTACGACGCCATCACAACCGGCTCTTCGGCCGTTTCTGCAGATTCAGCATCCTGATCCTCGGCCGGGTTCTCCGCGGCTGCCGCCTTCGCGCGCTGCTCCGCCAACTGTTGAGCCGTAATCTTCGCCTCTCCGGTCTCCAGCGCCTTAATCAGAAGCGGCAGGATTTCTTCGATATCGCCGACAATACCGTAATCCGCGTTTTTAAAAATCGGCGCGTTGATATCATTATTGACCGCGACGATAACCGCGTCATCACTGATTCCCTTAAGATGCTGTCCGCTTCCGGAAATACCGCATGCAAAATAAAGTTCACCGCTGAAACGCTGACCGGATATCCCGATGAAGCGATCCATGTCGACATACTTCAGAGTTTCAGCAACCGGACGCGTCGCGCCGACCGCCGCGCCGGTCTGAAGCGCGAGATCGACGATCAGATTCATGTTTTCTTTTTTGCCGATCCCTTTTCCGACTGCGGCCACTCTGCCGGCATCCGAAATCTTTGACCACGGATCCGCTGTGATATTGAATTTGAATCCATCCGCAGTCAGCGCCGCGGCAGCCTGATCTACCCGTTCCTGAGCCGTTCCTTCTGCAAAAATAATTTTCTTTCTCTTTCCTTTAAATGTATCCGCAGGTGTCTCTTCCACAGCTGTTTCCGCTTCCTCCGCGGCCTCCTGCGGTTCTTCAGGCAGTTCTTCCTCCGGAACCGGTGGTTTTCCGAGAATTCCCTCCGCGACCGCAAGCTTCTGAAGCTCGCTCGCGCCTTCATAGATCGTTGTAATCCGCGCATCCCGGTACGCGCGTTCCACGTCCATCCCTTTCATGTAACCCGCGGCGCCGGTGATTTCCAGCGCGTGGTCACAGACCTCGATCGCGGCTCCGGACGCGCAGGCCTTGGCCATCGCCGCTTCCGCCGCGTAATCTTCGCCGCTGTCCTTCAGCTCCGCCGCTGAATAGACCTGGAGCCGGGCGTTTTTCAAAGCGATCGCCATATCGGCAAATTTTATCTGGTTGATCTGGCTGAACGCGATCGGCATTCCCGCCTGCTTCCTCTCCAGCGCGTAGTCTTTTGTCTTGTCAAAGGCACCCTGCGCGATTCCCAGCGCCTGCGCGCCGACCGCGATCCGATTGGCGTTGAGCGTCTCATCTGCGATTTCGGCGCCTGCGCCTTCTTCCCCAAGCAGATTTTCTTTCGGCACTTTTACGTCGTTAAATAAAAGTTCCGCGGCGGAAGACGAACGGATACCCATTTTATTATAAGTTTCTCCGATCTCAAAGCCTTCCATCCCTTTTTCAACGATAAACGCGCTGATTTTCTTCTCGCCCTCCTCTTCTGAGGTGACGGCGAAAACCGTGTAAATATCTGCGTACGGCGCGTTGGTAACATAGATTTTACTGCCATTTAATATATAATGATCTTCCTCTGCGGCAGCCGTCGTTTCCAGCTCGTTCACATCGGAACCGGCACCGGTCTCCGTCAGCGCGAAAGCGCCCAGCTTTTCACCTTTTGTCAGCGCCGGAAGGTATTTCTGCTTCTGTTCTTCTGTTCCGAAAACCGCGACCGGATAGGTCCCGAGAGACGTATGCGCCGCGATAATATCGCCCGCGCTTCCGTCGACCCTTGAAAGCTCTTCAACAGCGATCGCGTAACTCAGGGTATCAAGTCCGGCACCGCCGGCCTCCGGAGGATACGGAATGCCTGTCAGACCCAGCACGGCCATTTTTTTGACGGCTTCGGCAGGAAACACGCCCTCCTGGTCACGGCTGAACGTATCCGGTCCGAATTCCGCCTCCGCGAAATTTCTGACTTTGGCCCTGAATTTTTCATGAGCATCTGTTGTTTTAAACAGCATTAATATCTCCCCTTTCATTAACAAAAAAGATCTATTTCAAATCCTGTCTTACGGCAGTATTCGATTTCTTTCTGCGTTTTTATTTCAGTTGTTGTCCAGCTATAATGATGATATTATTATTATATTATATCGTTAATTTTCATTTAAGGAAACCTGTTTAAGATCGTAATTTTGAAAAAAAGTGAAAAGCTGATACACCGCGCGGTCTTCTGCCAGACGCGGGCAAATGTTCACGGGAATTCACGCAGAGATTCAAATAAGCTGAATAAGGAAAGGAAGCGACTATGAAAAAAATCTATGTTTTCTGTGCAAACGATGTAGAAGAAGTTGAATGCCTCACAACAGTCGATTTCTGCCGGCGCGCAGACATCGACACAACGCTGGTCTCGATCACTGGTGAAAAAGAAGTCACCGGCCGCAGCGGCATCACCTTTAAGGCCGACGAACTGATCGAAGCGATCGACATTTACGACGCGGACGGGCTCGTGCTTCCGGGCGGCGGCGCATATGAGGCGTTTGAGGCACATGAAGTGCTGACAAAGGCTCTCCGTGAATACGACGCAGCCGGGAAGATGGTTGCCGCGATCTGCGCGTCCCCTTCCGTACTCGGCCGCCTCGGAATTCTGAATGGCCGGAATGCCACCGTTTATCCGGATATGGAAGTGCCGGGGATGGACATCAACTGGACCGAACAGGGACTGGAAGTCTCCGACCATGTAATCACGGCGCAGGGCCCGGGGAAATCACTGACTTTTGCCCTGACCATCATCTATTATCTCTGTGGACTGGAAGTCGCGGAAGCCGTTTCCGCTGAAACTATGATGTAATAATGAAACCGGCCCGGCTTTCTCTGAGCCGGGCCGGTAGTTATTCTCTGATGACCGGAGCCGATGGGCTTCCGCTCCATCTTAAATCAGTTGATCAGTTATCAAAATACTTATCCTGGTTTTCTACATCATCCATGATACTTTCCGTCGTCTCCGCGGCGATCACGCCTTCCCTGCTTGTGGAGTCGCTCAGGCACGGATCGGAAACTGGTCTCTTTGCCTGATCGGAAATATCGATATCGACGGCGTCGCCGATGCCCAAAGATTCTCCGAGGATTCCCAGGGAAGTGACCACATTGGCAATATCGGACGGCATATAGATCTTGGTCGCGCGGCCGTCAGCCACCTCTTTCAGTGACTCCAGCGCCTTCAGGTTGAGAACGGCCTGGTTCGGAGCGGCGTCGCGAAGCATCTGAAGACCTTTAGCTTCTGCTTCATAAACGAGCCGTACGGATTCCGCCTCACCTTCAGCGACGCGGATACGTGCTTCTTTTTCTGCTTCCGCAGCCAGAACCTTGGCGTCCTTATCACCCTTTGCCCTTGAAACAACGGCTTCCTGATGCGCCTGCGCTTCCAGAACCGTCTGACGTCTTTCACGCTCCGCGCGCATCTGCTTGGTCATAACTTCCTCGATCTCATGCGGCGGCGTAATATTTTTCAGCTCGACGCGGGTAACTTTAATTCCCCAGGCATCCGTCGCCTCGTCAAGTACCTGTGTCATCTGCGCGTTGATCTCGCTGCGGCTGATCAGTGTCTGATCCAGTTCCATCTCGCCGATGATGTTTCTGAGTGTCGTTGCCGAAAGATTCTGGAGACCCGCGATCGGATTCTCCGCGCCGTACGTGTACGCCTTTGGGTCAAAGATCCGCGCGAAAACAACGGAATCGACGTTGACAGAAACATTGTCCTTGGTAATGACCGGCTGCGGCGGAAAATCAAGAACCTGTTCCTTCAGCGTAACTTTCTTTCCAATCCGTTCCACAACCGGAATCTTCACATGGATTCCCGCCTGCCAGGTTTCCTTGTATTTACCGAGCAGTTCGATCACATACGCATATTCCTGCGGTACAATCCTGACATTCACAAGGATCAGCGCTACGATCACAACAATTAAAATTATGAGTCCCATTGTGTCCTCCTTTCCGATATAACCAGTGTTTTTTATCAGAATCATGCATTCATCACTTTGACCAGGATCACTTAATCATAAGCTTGCCGTACTTGCCCGCAACCTCGTTTCCCATAGCTTTCAGGAATCTGTAACGCATTCTTCCGGTGACAAAGGTATATACTTTGAATCCGTCTTCATGAAGCCGGTCAACCAGGTATTTCTCCAGAAATGCACCATACACGGTATCACGGTGATCCGCGTCAACAATCAGACCGCCTGTTGTAGCCAGTCCGTCATATTCTGCATAAGATGCGATATGAGCAATAATTTTCCCATTCTCTCTAATAATATAGCTTCGCCCCATCTGCGTATTCATTCGTTCGATCAGCTGATTGGCTAGATCCTGTGTCTCATAATAAGAGCCGATTCCTTCGTCCGTCTTGATGAGCGCCGCAGCTTCCAGCATATCCTCTTCCTTCGCCGTCTCAACCTCAACATCCATATGGATATCGCGGTATTTGTCAAATGAAAACATATGACCGTATTCGACGGTGTAATCATCCTGAATGTCATCAAAAATATCTTTGATCCATTTTTCATCGGCAGTCATTGACAAAGGTTTTACCTGGCGGACCAGTTCCAGCACAGCCTCTCTGTCCCATCCGTCATCGTCCGCACATACACTGAGACTGGTATGGTACTTCATAACAACCAGGTTAACCGGAGTTCCTTCATTGACCCAGACCTTCATTGACGGCAGATCCAGACCATATTTGCCAATGTCAATATACATATATAAACTGTCATTGATGTGCTTCTTCAGGAAAGCCACAATGCTTTCATAATCATTATTCTCTGCTGCTCTCATTTGTCTGTACTCCATTTCCTTCATAAAGACTGATTCTGTTCCACTTCATCGATTCCAGAAGTTCCTTATTTCTTCTGGCCATCCCGGCCCGGTCTATACGAAACAGACAGTACGTCGATAACATATCCAGTTCCGGGTCAACACCGAGACTGATCATCTTTCTCAGATAAAGCAGAACAATCTCCGTATATGGTTCCATCTTTTCAATCAGAAGTTCATCCTGTCCCGACCGGTAGAGTTCCATCAGTTCTTCCTTCTGCGGCTGGAACTGTTCCGCCAGCAGGTACCGCTCATTGGACGCACATAAAATAAACCAGTATTTTTTTATTTTACCGTTCAGGGATCTGACCGGACCATTTGCATTATTGCTTTTCCGCCACCTTTTCCACTGTTTCTTCGGGTTTATATTATGATCGTTAAGATACTTCAGATAGTCTTCGTATCCCATCGATGCATCCAGGATTCTCCTGAGCGAATCCGGATTCGCTTTAGGAATCGGCCGTTCTTCCCAGTTCTGACCATAAATCTTTTTCAGATACTTGTCCGCGAATTTCATCCCCTTGAACATATGGCCGTTCAGTTCAACATCTTCCTGAAAATCAAACCAGTATGCAGGATAAAAACGCCGTTTCCCATTGTACATTTTCCGGAAGTAACGGTTCTTTTTCCTTTTGCCGGAACTGGCCATAAAACGTTTGTACAGCCGTCGGCTCAAACGTTTTTTGCCCAGGATATGACAAAGTAAATTCACATACGCTTTATACAGTTTCACCCGTCTTCCGATCGTACTCGTACGGCTCAGCGCCTCCCAGCCGGTTTCCAGAATCCGGTCATATGTATTTCCCATTTTTCCCTGTTTTTCAAAGCGGAGAATTTCGATCGTGACATGAATGCCCGGACAACTGTGCTGCAGCGTCGGCCGGAAGTCCAGCGTGTTTTTGTCGCCGTAGTGAAGACAGAAACGGTGAAAGTCCCTGCTTACCAGCATCGAATCTATGTAACGATCCGGCGCGTTTTCTTTTCTGACCGCCTCAATAAATTTCTCTGCGTTTTCCGTATCCATTAAAACCGCAAGATCGCTGTTTCCATCGACAAATTCATTGCATCTCTTTGCCTGGAAAAATGTTTTCCCCATCAGAAAATACTTAATGGAATATTTTCTGCAGATATGGTCTATTTCAACCAATAATTCGAACCTCTTCTGGAGAACGCGTGATTCGCTGAGCGCGGAATAATCGCTGTCAAAGTCATCATCCACTTCATCATTATCATCAATTTCCGTCCGGTCATTATCAGTGTCCTGATCGCTGTCCTCATCGTCTGAATCGGAATCAGATGAGTCTCCGTCAAAGTCTTCTTCATTTTCAAAATCAACGCCGGTTTTTTCTTTGACTTTCACCCATAAATCGTACAGTTCTTCGTCCTGCGGATTTTCTTCCATCATTTTTTCCAGCGTCAGTCTGACATTCAGAAGAACGATGCCGTGATTGGTTTCCGTCAATTCATGAAAAATAGAAATAGCTTCTGCTGTCTGTCCATTCTTCAGATAACCCTGCGCTTTGATTAGCAGGATATCCGGATACGCACCGTATTCTTCCAGAGCGGCATCAGCCAGACGCATAATCTCATCCGTTGTGAGCCCGGACTGGATTTTCAGTCGAAGATCGCTGAGCCAGAGGAAATAGTTGTCCGGATATTTATCCAGCCACCTGTCGATCAGAGTTCTTGATTCATCGTACTCCTGATTCTGATAAGCACTGATGGCTTTTGCCAGATCTGTATACAGGTCGTTTAATTCCTTAACACCCTCGCTCATTTCACGGTTTACGCTTTTCCGGGCTTTCAGAATTTTGGCGATCGGCGCTAGTTTTTCTTTATGGAAAAGCAGGAGAAGCACGCCGTAAAGTCCCTCATCCCCGATATCGATCAAAAGCGGATTACATTTCCGGTACCAGAGTCTCCAGCCCGTAAGCGAAGAACTGCCCAGCATTTTTCCCTGACACTGAATCTCGAGAAACTCACTGAAAAACGTTTCCAGACCTTCATAATCCCGGGCTTCGATCAGCCTGGATAAGTCGCCGGTCTGCATACGTTCCTCGTAGATTTTTTTAATTCTGGAAATCGCGAACACATCCAGATCGATCTCGATGTCCACCCTCTCGTTCGCATGTTCATCCCAGAGATACTTTCTTTTAAGGAACATTGCGTCTAATTCTTTACGATTAATGACATCCTCAAAATCCTTCGCGATCATCGTACTCGGAAGGTTAAAATTCCGCACGTTGAATTCATGTGTACTCTTCTCCGCACCGCCCTGCGGGATGTACATCCAGTCATCGTCGAACCCTATGACCAGACAGTCCTCCGCCCGCTCAGGCACCGGCAGCTCCGTATCCTCAAAAGGAACATACTTCGGTTTTCCGAAAATCTCTTTTGGCCAGAAATGCGGCGATCCCGCGAAGCGCTGCACATAGTACCGGGATTCCTCTTCAGAGTAGCCAAAAGCTTTTTTTGACAGCTCTTCAATGACCGTCTTCTTCCCGCGTTTTTCTATATCTTTCCAGTGTCTGGCAAAATCGACCTTATGTCCCTGACGCAGTGCGTACTGATACTGAAAGTTTGTCAGTTCCATGTGTCTGGTGACCGTCTCGATATACTCTGTCCGGGCTTCCTCGCCTTCCGGAACCGGATCCATGATAATAATGTCCAGCAATACACCCAGCACTTCCGGATGTGATACATGGTAACGGTAAAGCTCTGTCGTAGCCGTTTCCGTAAGATGATTGGCCGTCATCGCAAGATCAATGTTATCGTACTGCGTATTCAGAATCAGCCCGTCTGGCAGATTCGTCTTTGACAATTCATAGAATTTTTCCCAGTTTTTACGCGTCATGATTACGTCCGCGTCATCATCCCACGGGATAAAACCCTGATGCCTGACCGCGCCCATCAGACTACCCGCTGTCATGTAATACTCAATCCCGTTATCACGGCACATTTTGTCAAATATCTTAAGTAAATCTAATAATCTTCTTTGTAAATCTGTCATTATGATCTCCCGATACAATGTCTCGAATTCTTCATACTTTACTCAGATCCGATTCAGGCCAGCTTCTTCTTAATCTCGTCAATAATGATTGCTACGGATTTCATCTTTGTGATATCGTCTACATCAAATTTGATATCAAACTCGTCTTCAATCGCAAAAACTATATTAATATTTGCCAGGGAATCCCATTCTTCAATGTCATCCTGATTTGTCTCCGCAGTAATCGCAAGAGAGTCGTCATCAAAAATATCCTGGAAAATCTCATTCAGCACTTCTAAAATTTTCTTATCGTCCATGATTTATTCTTCACCTTTCAATTTAATAACTTTATTACGATCCTCATAATCCTGAGGGACTTCGTACTTCCAAACAGCATTTCCTTCCTCGTCCTCGGAAATTTTTTCAAATTGCTGGACCTCGTAGAAATCCTTTACCATGCCGTTCTTGGCTGTCGGATAATAATACCCGTACATCGTCGCAACGCCGTGCTCCCTGCACTTCTTCACGAGTTCATCCATCATAGCAAATTCCAGGTCACGTTTCAATACCCTGCAGCTCATCAGCCAGAGGTCGATATGGAAATCGGATCCGTCAAGATGACCGAACAAAATCGCGACGACGCCGTTATCACCAAACTTATCGGTCAGTTTGCCGTACAAAGTAATATACTGGCTGTCGTCCGAGATCTGCTCGATCTCCGCCATGCTGCATCGCCGGGTCGTCAGATTAAACTGATTGGTCTTATTGGTCAGTTGAGCGATCCTTGACATATAAGTATCATTGAACGGTTCGATCTCCGCAACCATTTCCAGTGACCGGAGGTAATCCGTATAGTCCGTAAACGCCGCTTTCTGGCGCTTTCTCTGAACGTTCGCCTTATACATGCTGTTTCTCTTCAGGTCGTCATCCGAGAAGTTGGTGACCTCAAAATAACCTGCCTGATCCAGCACCTCAATGTAATGTTCCGGCTTCGTAATGTCCGGAACGGCAACCTCCGGCACCTGTTCTTTGACGATCATCCGTTCAGCCGGGTTGTCGTCGACAAAGACCAGACTGTCTGTGCCGATGTTGATCTCGTCCGCGATCGCCACGAGGTTCAGATCCTTCGGCTCCCAGTTTGCCTTGATTACCAGGAAATCATCCTTCTTCAGGACACTGTCCGGTCTCTCAAAACCGCTGAGCGCTTTGTCCTCGTCGTTCTTGGAGTCAATGTTCAGCAGAATGCCGAGATCCTTATGTGCCTTCAGGTATTCCTGGAATTCACTGTAAATCTCAGCAGTCGGCGTTTCCTGACCAATCTGGATATTTTCCGCGCCGTCGTCTCCGATGATGCCGCCCCAGAGTGTATTATCAAGGTCAAGAACCAGCGCCTTCTTATTCTTTCCGTAAATCGATTTAATGATATTGCAGATGTTATAAGCAAACTCCGGAATGGCCGGAAGAGCCAGCGCGTATTTATACATGTACCAGTAAAAAGGATCGGCCCATTTTTTGATTCCGTAAGTCGACGCCATGTAATTAATATCGTTGATATAGAAATTATCGTGTGTCCGGGCATATTCATAGAACCTGTCATTCAAACGGCAGACAAAGTTCAGCCGGCCGTGGACATCCGAAACGTCCTTGTTTCCCAACAGTCTGTAAAACGGCTGCTCAAAATTATTCTGAATAACCGGACACTGGTATTTCTCGGCGATCTTTTCCCACATCTGTTCAAACGGAGCATACGTGTCGTCCAGAAGGGTGTCGATCTCGTCCTCCTTCATTTTTACATTCGGAAATTCATGAATATTTCTGGTGCTTGTATGAATATAGATGATATCCGGCGCAAACGCTTCCAGCTCCGGATTGTCAAACATCACATCTTCCCAGTACTTATTATACTCCGAAATGTAAAACTCCGGCTCAATGCCCGTATTCAGCAGAAACAATCTCATAACATCGCAGATATCATTCACGGTGGAACCGCAGAGAACTGCCACTTTCTTTTTAATTCGCGCAGTTTCTGTATCTTTCAGAAGCTCCCTGCGCAGTGATCTTTTTTTCTTAAGAATAAACTCACTGTCAAAAGGATATTCCAGTTCTTTCAATTTAATTCCTCCTTTGAAAAAAAAACAGCAACAAAATACTTAACACAGTGCCCGTCCGTCTGCCCGCCGCCCGGCCTGGTACAGAACCGGCGGCGGAGCCGTTTCCGGTTTCTCTTCATTTATAATCCGATTTAAGCTGCAGGCCTTCCCGGGTTCTTTCCGCCGTTAATCGTGCAGAACCTCGCGGAAAATGCCCTGAATCGACGCGGATTCCTCGGCTGTAATACGCTTTGTCACAATGTCACCT
>ONJN01000147.1 GCA_900318155.1 uncultured Eubacteriales bacterium | reverse complement strand
TTTTCTGTCTGTGTTGATCTTGATTTTTAATCAGGATGCATACCGGCTTTTCAGCCGGTATGCGTATCGTTTTACAGACTTTCAGTTTTCATGCTTTATTAATAATTCTGATTAAACGTTGAGCCCTACCGCTCTCATGTCGTTGATCAGTCTCTGATAATTCTTTTCACTCATCGGATAGAGCGGAGCACGTACAACGTTCTCGCAGAATCCGAGCGCGGATACGGCTGCCTTAGCCGGGATCGGGTTAACTTCACAGAACAGTGATCCTACCAGAGGTCTGTATTTCAACTGGAGTTCAGCAGCGCCCTTTATGTCGCCCGCGCGGAAACGGTCAGCCATTGCGACAGTTTCCTTAGGCAGGATATTGGAAAGTACAGAGATACAGCCGATTCCGCCGACCGACATGATCGGTACGATCTGGTCGTCGTTTCCGGAATACATATTCATCTTGCCCTCGACTCTGGACAGTGTATCGGTAATGCTTGCGATATTATTGTTTGCTTCTTTGATTGCGACGAGTTTGTCGTTCTCTGCCAGTCTCTGATAAGTCTCCGGCAGAATGTTTACGCCTGTTCTTCCCGGTACATTGTAAACAATGATTGGAACGGTACTTGCTTCAGCATATGCATTATACATTGTTACGAGTCCGTCCTGCGTTACCTTATTGTAGTACGGTGTTACAACCAGACATGCATCCGCGCCTACCTGGCTGGCATATTCAGTCATTTCCTGACCGTGAGCGGTATTGTTACTTCCTGTTCCGGCAATGACAGGAATACGTCCTGCTGCTCTTTCAACTGCGAAACGGATGCATTCCTTGTGTTCTGCTTCCGTCATAGTTGAAGCTTCACCAGTCGTTCCGCAGATAACGATTCCGTTGATGCCTTCCTCGATCTGCCAGTCGATCAGTTTGCCAAGACCTTCAAAGTCTATGTCAAAGTTCGCTTTCATTGGTGTTACAAGAGCTGTAGCGATTCCTTCAAAGATAATGTCCTTACTCATTTAATAATTCCTCCTCAATTAATCAATTAAAGTATGTATTAGAGATTATATTGAGATGATGAACACTTGAAATCTGAAACTGAAAAAGCAGCTGATGCGGGATCAGCTGCTTGATAATCGCAGATTCCTGAAAGCAGGCCTGACAGTCGGGCAAAAAATCTGCACTGGTTGCTGCAATCACAGTAATAATTAATACTAACTGAATACTAACAGTAATACTAACGCCAGTAATATCAATCAGTAATATTCAGAAACTGTGGGTACAACATCCATCAGAAGAAGCCCGCGCAATGCCGGACAGAAAAATCAGGTGTTCTTATCAAGGATAGCGCTCCGCAAATCGTAAAAAATGCGACAGTCGAATGAATCTTATTTCATCCGCCCAGCAATACCAGCCTGCAGTCTGATACCACCTCGGCATCTGCCCCTTTCACGCATTCTGTGCTGCAACACATTAAATACGTTACTCTTGGCCCGATGCATCCTCTATCTCAATGTGTTAAATGTATAATAATCCATATTTATGCGCATGTCAAGAGATTATTCCCTAATTTTTGTCGATTATAACAAGAAATGATAGAAATCAGGATTGTTTTTGGTAAAAAACACAATCTGTATTACTTGATATGAATGCTTTGTGCATAAGTAAGTTCTTTTTCCCGTACAGGTGACTGGGTCTCTGTAATGGTTGGAATTACAAGGGAAAGAAGGGACAGATTTTGTCGCGGAAATCGTTGACCGGGAAGAGAAAGGCGGCTATCATAGAAATATACGGGCGGTAAGCGATACAGAGCCGTTTGATGTTTTCGAAATTTCAGTGAAAGGGGCATGTTAAAATATGCGTAAGACAAAGATTATCTGCACGATCGGACCGGCGTCAAGGGAAGAAGATGTGATAAGAAGCCTGTTTCAGGCAGGCATGAACGTAGGACGGTTTAATTTTTCCCACGGCAGTTATGATGAGCATGAGGAAATAATCCGGCGTTTTCGGAAGGTGCGGGATGAACTCGGTGTTCCGGGCGCTGTGATGCTGGACACCAAGGGACCGGAGATCCGGGTGCGCACGTTTGAAGGAGGCAGCACCGAATTGCTGACGGGACAGCATTTTGTCCTTACGACAAAGGAAATAACCGGAAACAGCGAGGCTGTTTCCGTCACCTATAAAGATCTTCCGAGTGATGTGAAAAAAGATGATGTAATCCTGATGGACGACGGAAAGCTCACGCTGAAAGTCCTGGAAGTATCTGCGGATGAAGTAAAATGCACGGTTCAGAACGGGGGGATTCTTAAAGATCATAAAGGGATCAACGTTCCGGATGTCGTGTTAAGTATGGATTATCTTTCAGATGTTGACAAAAGCGATCTGTTGTTCGGCATTGAGAACGGTGTGGATTATGTCGCGGCCTCTTTCATCCGGAACGAGGAGGATGTGCAGGCGATCCGGACTTTTCTGAATAAGAACGGCGGAAACGATATCGGTCTGATCGCGAAAATTGAAAATACGCAGGGCGTGGAGAATTTTGAGAAGATCCTGAAGCTGGTCGACGGAATCATGGTCGCGCGGGGAGATATGGGCGTGGAGATTCCGTATGAGAGACTTCCGGTTATTCAAAAGCATTTTATTCGCCGCTGTGTACAGTCCGGAAAAATTGTCATCACAGCGACGCAGATGCTGGAGTCGATGATCATCAATCCGATGCCGACGAGAGCTGAGATTACAGACGTTGCTAACGCAGTGTTTGACGGGACTTCGGCGGTTATGTTGTCCGGCGAGACGGCGGCCGGCGCTTATCCGGTGGAAGCGGTTCAGGCGATGGCAAGGATTGCCGTTCAGGCAGAGACCGACACGCTGATAGCGGCCGGAAAGCCCGTTCTGCGGCGTGAAATGGATGTAAAGGATATTACAAATGCGGTCGGACACGCGGCCAGTACACTCGCGGATGACATTAATGCCAGGGCGCTTCTCGCGGTCACGCAATCCGGATTTACTGCGCGCCGTGTGTCAAAATTCCGGCCGAACGTGGAAATCATCGGCGCAACACCGACAGAAAAGGCTTTTCATCAGTTGTCCCTGGAATGGGGCGTTCAGCCGCTTAAGACGGAACATAAAGACAGGCTGACGGAGCTTTTCCGCCACTGCGCGGATAAAGCCATGGAAAAAGGAATGATTCAGGACGGCGATCTTGTGGTGATTACAGCGGGCGTTCCGATCGGGCGCACGGGTGACACAAATATGATCAGGGTCATGGAAGCCTGAGGATCTGCCGGAAAACGGATGTGACAGAGAAACGGACTCGTCGGAACTCTGTTCAGCAGAAGTGCGGCGGGTCCTAAAAAATGGGGCTGTTTTGTCAAACAGCCCCATACCGGTCAACAGATGGTATTATTCATTATATTCTTGTTCTTCTAACACTCGTTCATACTTTTCGAATATTGCATCTCTGATCCGAGCTCTCACTTCCGATGAGAGCGGGTGTGCGATATCCCTGAAGTCGCCTTCACCCATTTTTCTGCTGGGCATCGCAATAAAGTTGCCGTTCTGCCCTGAGATGATCTTAACGTCATGTACCACAAATTCGTCATCGAAAGTTACTGAGGCGATGGCCTTTAATTTGCCTTCCGTGTTAATTCGGTGGATACGCACATCTGTTATGTTCATTCCTGACCACCTTTCTGATGCGTTATAATATTGCCAGATTACACCATTATATATGTTTTTTGGCGAATACACAACAATTCTTTGAAATAATTTAAATGATAAAACTTCGTTGCGCCTGAACAGGGAGCCGTCGTATATAAAGAGGATTCAGGGTACTTTTTCATTAATTAACAAGATATTATTTGTGGTTTATGGTATAATATTTTTCCGGGGAAAAGCGATTGCGGAAAGGATCTTTTCAGGGGGGCTTTTTCGTTGCGGTTCCTGTTGATCAACCATATATTATTGGGAGGAAAATCATCATGATTGATTTGAGTCAATATAAGAATATTCATTGTATCGGGATTGGCGGTATTGGTTTGTCCGCAATTGCGGAGATTCTTGTTTCGCGCGGCTTCCATGTGACCGGATCCGATATGAAGGAATCACTGATAACTGATAATCTGGCGTCCATGGGCGTCAGGATTTATTCGGACCATAGAGCGGAAAATGTCGAGGAAGCGGATCTGGTTGTTTATTCAGCGGCGATATCCAATGAGAACCCGGAGATTGTGAGAGCGAAGGAAAAAGGGATCCCCCTCGCTTCACGGGCGGAAGTTCTCGGAACACTGATGAGTGAATATAGTACAGGAATCGCTATCAGCGGAACGCACGGAAAAACGACGACTACCTCTATGGTTTCTTTGATTCTCGGAAACGCGAAGTATGATCCGACAATTCTTGTCGGAGGAGAACTTGCTGAGATTGGCGGCAACGTGAAAGTAGGTCACGGAGATTATTTTGTTACAGAAGCCTGCGAGTACAGAGATAGTTTTCTGCAGCTCTACCCGGATATCGAGATCATTTTGAATATCGATTCGGATCATCTTGATTATTTTAAAGATATTGAGCATATTGCGCGTTCATTTGAGACGTTTGCGGAACACGTTCCGAAAACAGGAAAAATTATCGCGTACGACGCGAATCCTTTTGTCGCAAGAGTAACGGAGGGAAAAGCGCATGTGATTACGTTCGGGTATAACAGGAATTCGGATTATTATGCGACTGATATACAGTTCAGAGACGGGATGCCGGTTTTCCATCTGCATCATAACGGAACGGACTATGGGGAGATCGCTTTGTCGATCCCTGGTGAGCATAACATTCTGAATGCGGCAGCGTCTTTTGCCTGCTGTCATCAGCTCGGAGTGGAACCGGCGGTGATCATTGAGACGCTGGAGAGATTCACGGGAATCCAGAGACGTTTTGACGTAAAAGGCGTGTTCGGAAACGGCGTGAAGCTGGTTGACGACTACGCGCACCATCCGACTGAAGTAAAGGCGACGCTGGAGGCGGCGCGGAATATTCCGCATAATAAGCTGTGGTGCGTTTTCCAGCCGCACACCTATACCAGAACGCTGGCGCTGTTTGATCAGTTTGCGGATGCGTTCCAGGCTGCTGATAAGATCATTCTCGCGGATATTTACGCGGCAAGAGAAAAAGATATTTATAATGTAGACTCCGGGAAACTGGCGGATGCGATCAAGACAGAGCATCCGGAAAAAGACGTCCGTTATATGGCCGATTTTGCGGAAATAGCAGATTATATCAGGAATAATGCGTCAAAGGGCGATCTTGTCCTTACAATGGGAGCCGGTGATGTATATAAGGTCGGAAATATGATTATGGACGGAGAATAGCGGGTGATCGTTGTGACGTATGAAGAGTATAAAGAAAAAGAAGAAAAACGGCTCAGTATTGTGATCAGACATCTTGAAAACGGAGTTGATTTTGAGGATATACATAATGTATACATTGATGAAAGCGTTCGGATTGACCCCGGTGTATACATCGGCCCATGCGTGACTCTGAAAGGTGAGACGACGATCGGTGCCGGCACGTGTATTTTTCAAAACAGCCGGATCGTTGATTCAGTCATTGGAGAAAATGTTGAAATCCAGAGTTCTTTCATCAACAGGAGCCGGATCGGAGACGGCTCCGAGATCGGCCCGTTTGCTTATCTGAGACCAGATTCAAATATTGGTCAGAACTGTAAGATCGGAGATTTCGTTGAAGTGAAAAATTCCTCTTTCGGAGATGGTTCCAAGTCCGCGCATCTGACTTATATCGGAGACTCGGACATCGGGAAGGACGTGAATCTCGGCTGTGGTATCGTTTTTGTCAATTATGACGGGACCAGAAAAACACGCAGTACAGTCGGCGACGATGTGTTCATCGGCTGTAATACCAATCTGATTTCACCGGTTACCGTCGGGGACGGAGCATATATTGCTGCGGGAAGTACTGTGACAAGAGATGTTCCTGAAGACGCCCTTTGTGTCGCGAGAGCTAAGCAGAAGAATATTAAAGGCTGGGCATCCAGAGCTGGTTTATATCGTAAAAAATAAGTTTGGGAGGTAAATTATGAAAAATGGTTCATTTTCGGATTACAGGATTTTTTCAGGTAATTCGCATCCGGAGCTGGCAGAAGAAATCGCATCAATCATGGGCAAGCCGCTTGGCCGTGCCACAGTAACCAGATTCAGTGACGGAGAAGTCTCTGTAAATGTCTGGGAATCAGTCCGGGGCCGTGATGTGTATATCATTCAATCGACCTGTGATCCGGTAAATGATAACCTGGTCGAACTGCTGATCATGATCGATGCTATGAAGAGAGCGTCGGCAGGCAGAGTCAACGCAGTCATTCCGTATTACGGCTATGCGCGTCAGGACAGGAAAGCAAAAGCAAGAGATCCGATAACCGCTAAACTCGTTGCGAACATGCTGATGGCATCCGGTGCGGACCGAGTTGTTACCATGGACTTACATGCCGCACAGATCCAGGGATATTTTGACATTCCTGTCGATCATCTTGTCGGAATGCCGCTTCTTGCGAGATATTTCAAAGAAAAAAATCTGGAGGACGTTGTTGTTGTATCGCCGGACCACGGAAGTGTTACACGTGCCAGAAATCTGGCACAATATCTGAATGTTCCGATTGCAATCGTGGATAAAAGACGTCCGGAACCGAATAAAAGCGAGATCATGAATATTATCGGTAACATTGAGGATAAAAACTGTATTATTCTTGATGATATGATCGATACGGCCGGTACGATCTGCAACGCGGCCAACGCGATCAAGGAGATGGGCGCGAAAAACGTATATGCCTGCGCGACGCACGCCGTACTCTCCGGTCCCGCAATTGAGCGTCTTGAGGCATCCGCGATCAAAGAACTGGTACTTCTCAACACGATACCGGTACCGGAAGAAAAGAGAATCGAAAAGATGGTGTCGCGTTCCGTTGCACCACTTTTTGCTGAAGCAATCACAAGAATCTTTACCAATGATTCCATCAGCAAAATCTTTGAATAATCAATAATTGCATCAGAATTACAGCGGATCAGTCCCGGTGAGGGACCGATCCGCTGGTTTCTAAGACAGAAATGTCGTGTCTGTTCGTCTTTTTCATACAATGAAAGGAAACCGTTTCAGAGAATGTATATCATTGCAGGGCTGGGAAATCCCGGCAGAAAATTCAGAAATACAAGACATAATCTGGGGTTTATTACAATTGATAAACTGGCGGAGGATCTGGGGATCAAAGTCAGCCGGATCAAATTTAAAGCGCTGATCGGTGAAGGGTGGATCGGCACGGAAAAGGTACTTCTCGTGAAACCGCAGACGTATATGAACCTCAGCGGTGAATCGCTTCGGGAAGTGATGGCCTTTTACAAAGAAACGCCGGATCATCTGATCGTCGTGTACGATGATTTTGATATCGCGGCGGGTAATCTGCGGATTCGGCCTTTCGGCAGTGCCGGTACGCATAACGGAATGCGTTCAGTGATCTATCAGCTGAACACAGACCGTTTTCCGCGCATTCGGATCGGCACAGGGCGAGAGAAAAAAGGAAATCTTTTCAGTTTTGTCACCGGAGGATTCAGCAAAGAAGAAGTGCCGCTTCTGGAAGAAGCGGTTTTAAAAGCAGTCGAAGCCTGTAAATGTATAGTTGAAGATGATATCAATCTGGCGATGAATAAATATAACACAAAGAAGAAAAAGAAGAAGAAAAAGAAACCGGAAACAACAGCGGCGAAAAGCGGCGGCGGTGAGAATCAGACGGGACAGCCGGGACCCGGTCCGGAATGTGAGTCAGGATCATGCGGGATCCCGCAGGCAGAGCCGGCAGCCGCTCCTGCTGAGATGACAGAAAAGGCGGACAGTGATGACAAATAAATGCGGAGTGATCGGGATCTCAGGTGTGTCCGAAAGCCGGTCGGCGCTTATAATATCTCAAATTACTAAAAACGGGAAAGGTCAGAGTCTGATTATCACAGCGACAGAAAACAGAGCCAGACGACTCGCCGATGATCTTTCTTTTTTTACCGGTAAAAATATTATCGTTATGCCAAATGAAGATCATCTTTTTTTGTCCTATGAAACAAATAGTAATGATCAGCTGAATGCCCGGCTGTCCGGCATGAACGCGCTGCGGAAGGACCCGGATTGTATTGTGATCGCGCCGGTAACCGCGGCGATCAAAAAAGCGATACCGCACTCTGTTTTTGAGAGTCGTAGTATACGCCTCGCTTACGGCGAAGAATGTGATCCGGGAAAACTCAGGGAAGAACTTGTTGAACTGGGTTACGAGCGGATGGGCATGGTTGAGAGCCGGGGAGAATTCAGCATGCGGGGAGGAATCGTTGATGTTTTTACGCCGGACGCCGTCAATCCGTACCGGATTGAATTTTTTGATACGGAAATTGATCGGATCCGTGAATTTGACATCGATACACAGCGTTCCGACAAAGCTCTGAAGGAAATAGAAATCGGCCCGGCACAGACGATTCTGGCCGATCGTTCGATTTTCAGGACGGCATCCGAGAATGTTCGCCGTGCGTATACAGAACAGGCTGAACGGCTCGGGCGAGCCGGCAAACAGTACGAGGAAGCTGTGGAAACTCTGAAAAAGCGCAGGAACAGTCTCTGTGATTATATCGATAACGTCTCCAATGTCCAGCTGCTGGAAAACTATCTGCACTATTTTTACGATTCCGGAGAGTATCTCTGGGACTATATGCAGGACGGAAATCTGATTATTGACGATCCGGACAGGATCTGCGAATTCCTGGACGCGCGCAGTAAAGAGCAGCAGGAAGATTATCAAATGATGCTGGAACGGGGACAGATCGTTCCGGCGGATATGGCGTTTCTGACCGGGTCTGAAGATCTGATGAAAGCGTACACCTGCAGTCCGGTCTGGGTTATTACGCCGTTTCCGAAAATGATTCGCGGTATTTCGGAGTACAGTGAAGTTCGCGATTATCACAGTCTGCCGATGGCTGCGTTTAACGGCCGGATGGACGTATTGGAAAGCGAACTGAATTCCTTTGTCAAAAAAAGGTATAGTATCACGATCGTCTGTTCGACAAAGGAACGGCTGGATAATCTCCGTGAATTTGTGGAAAGAGCCGGGTTCGGCAATAAAATCAGGCTGTGCGAAGGGAATTTATCCTCCGGCATGGATTTTCCGCAGCAGAAGATCTGCTATATCAGTGACAGTGATATTTTCGGCGTGCGGAAAGCGAGGAAAAGAAGAAAAAAGAAAAAATATGAGGGCTGGGATCTGGAGCATTTCACCGATCTTAAGCCCGGTGATTACGTCGTCCACGAAGGACACGGAATCGGGCGTTTTATGGGCATTCAGCAGCTGAATATTCATGGTGAGCAAAAAGATTACCTGAAGATCAGGTACGCGGGCAGCGATATGCTGTATGTGCCGGTCGAACAGTTTGATATCGTGCAGAAGTATATCGGCTCGGAAGATAAAGTACCGAAGCTCAATAAACTGTCCGGTACCGAGTGGAGGACAACAAAGGCTAAAGCCAGGAAGGCGATCGCCGATATGGCGGACGAGCTGATCAGCCTGTACGCAGAGCGTAAGATACAGAAAGGCTTTGCGTTCGGACCGGATACAGAGTGGCAGCGTGAGTTTGAAGACCGTTTTCCTTTTGTTGAGACGGATGATCAGCTGAACGCTGTGCGGGAAATCAAGGGCGATATGGAAAAACCGGAGGCTATGGACCGGCTTCTCTGCGGTGACGTGGGATTCGGAAAGACGGAAGTGGCGGCGAGGGCGCTCTTCAAGTGTGTCGCGGACGGGAAGCAGGCTGCCGTGCTGGTACCGACGACGCTTCTTGCAAGTCAGCATTATTATACGCTGAAAGAGCGCTTTGAGAGTTTTCCGGTCAATATCGATGTGCTTTCGCGCTTCCGGAGTGATGCGGAAGCGAAAACTATTCTGAAAAAGCTGGCGGCCGGACAGATCGATCTGATTATTGGAACACACCGACTTTTATCATCGGATGTGAAGTATAAAGATCTCGGGCTGCTTGTCGTTGACGAGGAACAGCGTTTTGGCGTCAAACATAAGGAAAAGATCAAAGCGATAAAGAAAAATGTTGACGTTCTGACGCTGACCGCGACACCAATCCCGAGAACACTGAACATGTCGCTGACCGGGATTAAAGATATGAGCGTGATCGAAGAGCCGCCGGATGAGCGGCTCCCGGTGCAGACATATGTGATGGAGCAGGACGATTCGGTAATACGGGAAGCGATTATCCGGGAGATGAACCGCGGCGGACAGACCTTAGTCATATTTAACCGCGTGCGGGGAATTAATCAGGTCGCGGACAGGATCCGCAGCCTCGTGCCGGAGGCGCACGTCGTGACCGGGCACGGGCGCATGAATGAACAGACGCTGGAGAACGTGATGCTGGATTTTCTGGACGGGGAGAGTGATGTACTCGTCGCGACGACGATCATCGAAAATGGAATTGACATCCGAAACGCAAACACGCTGATCATTCTTGACGCGGATCGTTACGGACTCGCGCAGTTATATCAGCTGCGGGGGCGCGTCGGACGGTCCAACCGGATGGCATTCGCGTACCTCATGTATCAGAAGGACAAAGTCCTGACGGAGATCGCGGAAAAACGGCTGCGGACGATTCGGGAATTTACAGAATTCGGATCGGGCATCAAGGTCGCGATGCGGGATCTGCAGCTGCGCGGCGCGGGGAATCTGCTCGGGAGTGAACAAAGCGGCCATATGCTGAATATTGGCTACGAGCTTTACTGTAAGCTGGTCAATGAAGCGGTTCGGAAGCTGAAGGGCGAAAATGTCAGCGAAACCCCGGACGAGTCTTCGATTGAGCTCGCGGTCGCGGCGAATATCCCGAACTGGTATATTGGTGATGAAACGCAGAAAATCCAGATGTATAAGAAGATCGCGGCGGTTCGAGGCGAGGAAGATGAAGAGGCTCTTTATGACGAACTGGTGGACCGTTTCGGCGATGTACCGGCGGAAACGAGAAATCTTCTGAAGGTATCAAGGATCCGCGGCCTGGCGGAAGAGCTTTCAGTAAGCAGAATTTTTGAGAAAGATCGCTATATTATTTTTAATTTTGAAGAAAAGAGTCCGCTGACAGCGGAGGGGATTATCAGAATCCGGGATGTTTTCAATAACAGGGCTTTTGTGCACGGCGGCGTGAAGCCGTTCGTTCGCATACCCGGGCGACAGAAAACAAAACTGGATGATACGATCCGGTTGCTCAGCGTCATGAAAGGGGAACAGTAAAGGAAATATCATGCTTTTTAAGAATATTATGATTCTCGATGAGAATTTTGAGACAAAGGAAAACATGTTCGTCGGCGTTCAGGGGGAACGCATCGATTATATCGGCACGGAGATGCCGGCAAAGGATTACGGAGAAACGATCGACGGTACGGGACGGATCCTGATGCCGGGCTTTTACAATGCGCATGCGCATTCGCCGATGACCGTTCTCCGCGGGTATGGAGAAAATCTGGCTTTGCAGGAATGGCTGACTGAGAAGATTTTTCCGTTTGAAGATCGGCTGACCGGCGAGGATGTGTACTGGGCTACACTTCTTTGCATGGCGGAATCCCTCCGATTTGGCATCGTATCCACATCGGATCTCTATTTCTTTGTCTCTGAGATGACTGACGCAGTGGTCAAAAGCGGCGCCAAGAATAATATCTGCCGGTCGCTTTCCAATTTTGACGGGACGCCTTTTGATGAAATGAAGTCCGCGCAGGAATTCAAGGCGGCAGTCCGTGATCTCAACGGAGCGGGGAACGGGCGCGTAATTATGGAAGCGAGTCTTCATGCCGAGTTCACATCGGATGAGGCAACCGCGCGCAGCCTGGCGGCTTATGCAAAAGAACATTCCCTGCGTATGCAGGTCCACGTTTCTGAGACAAAAATCGAGCATGAAGAATGTAAGGAAAGGCACGGCGGCAGAACTCCGACGCAGTATCTGAGCGACTGCGGGATCTTTGACGTGCCGGCGATCGCGGCGCACTGCGTATGGATTGAAGGGGAAGACTTTGACATTCTCAAGGACAAAGGGGTCACGGTCGCGACCTGCCCGTGCAGCAATCTGAAGCTGGCGAGCGGGATCTGCAACACGCCGGAAATCCTGAGACGAGGGATTAAACTGGCGATCGGAACGGACGGCGTATCCAGCAACAACAGCCTGAATTTTCTGGAAGAGATGAAAACAATGGCGCTCCTCGGAAAAATCAGCGGTGGTGATCCGACTGCAATCACCCCGAAACAAGTGCTTTACGCGGCGACACGCGGCGGGGCGCTGGCGCAGGGGCGCGATGACTGCGGTCTGATAAAGGAAGGCTTCCGAGCTGATCTGATCATGCTGCGTACGGATGTTCCGAACATGCATCCGGTTTA
Organism: uncultured Eubacteriales bacterium; assembly: GCA_900318155.1. Classification (GTDB taxonomy): domain Bacteria; phylum Bacillota; class Clostridia; order Peptostreptococcales; family Anaerovoracaceae; genus Aminicella. The sequence goes on along the minus strand of ONJN01000147.1, from coordinate 1,447 downwards.
CAGCATGGACAGCAATCTCGTTTATTCTGCATCTGCCGGTGACATCATGATGACGATGGTCGACGGAAAAGTGCTCTATAAGGATGGCGAGTATACTACGATCGATGTCAGGGAAGCAATTGCCGAAACCAATCGGTCAGTCAAAAGGATTCTGGATAGTTTATAAAAGGCGCCTGATGCACTCTGTAGCTGTGGGCGGCCTCGATATCTGTTTCAGACATTTTGATTATCGGATGACGGATTGTAGAATTTTTAACAAATTGGCAGAGCCAGCCGCAAAAAGTATTGACAAAACCATTGAAAAATGCGAGAATTACATTGTAATAAGCGCAGATAAATTGCCTTTGAATGAAATCGTTTACTAGTTTAACATTTTTTATAGACCAATGCGGTAATGGCACGATTCAGGTGTCTTTACATAATTAGGCATTTAAGGAGGATTTTCGATATGAATAAAGCGGAATTGGTTTCTGCAGTTGCAGAGAAAACTAATTTTACAAAGAAAGATGCTGAGGCTGCAATTAATGCTTTCCTTACTACGGTGGAGGATGCGCTGGTAGAGGGAGAAAAAGTACAGCTCATAGGCTTTGGGACATTCGAGACCAGAGAGAGAAAAGCCAGACAGGGAAGGAACCCTCGAAAGCCAGAAGAGATCATCGATATTCCTGCTTCTAAAGCTCCTGTATTCAAAGCTGGTAAAGCTCTGAAAGATGCTGTAAATAAATAAAGAATCCTGAAAGCGAAAATGAAAGATTGATTTTTTGGAAAAGGGCAGTCCGGATGCTGTCCTTCTATTTTTTTAGTTCGGAATTGACGATACGTGAATAATAAGAGCTTGCGGCTTAAAACTATTGACGATAAATATGGAGAGGATTAATGAGGATCGACAAATATCTTAAGAACTCAAGAATCATTAAAAGAAGAACTGTAGCAAAAGAAGCCTGTGAACAGGGACGGGTTTCATTGAACGGGAGAATTACGAAGCCGGGGGCTGAAGTTGTACCTGGCGATGAGATCCATATAGAATTCGGGAACAGTTTGGTCCGGCTTCGTGTCCTTAAAGTCGCGGATTCTGTCAGAAAGGAAGATGCTTCTTCAATGTATGAGATCATTGAATAGCGAATCACCGGAATCATCAAACAGCAGATCGCCGGAACGGAGACGATAAGGTATCAGAGGGACCAGTCCGATCTGTACTATACTAATAGGCGCGGATACGGATTATTAAAAGATATGGATATATAACACCTCCGACGCGTTGAACTGTTACCGGATGTCGCGGCGATGCTGCGCCGGATATTGGTAATGCAGCGCTATTGTTGTTACCGGCCCCCGCTGAACCGGACAGGGCAGGAGAGTGGAAACGAAACAAAGCAAAATTTTTAAAAATAAACAAAAAAAGTAGTTGACAGAGAAGGCTGAAGATGATATTATGATGACCGTGCTC
>ONJN01000056.1 GCA_900318155.1 uncultured Eubacteriales bacterium | reverse complement strand
CACTGATCAGGTCCTCTTCCTGCAGCCGGCTGAGCGCCTCGCGGATCGGAGTCCGGCTTACGCCCAGCTCCGAACAAAGCCTCTTTTCACTGATTATTTCACCTTTTTTATATTTTCCGCTGAGAATACTGTATTCCAGCGATTCAAAAACTCTGTCTGCCAGAGAAACTGTTCTGTATTCCATAAATTACCCTTCGATTCATCAAAAATTTATTTCTTTTCCTTCTTAAGCAGTTCGTCGTCCGAAAGCTCGGCGATCTTATCCTCCAGTTCGCCGTTCGACAAAGATGTCGTTCTTCCGTCCTCATACAGCACGTCGATCCAGTCTTTCAGCTGAACGACCAGCTCATCGTCCTTGGTATATTCCTGACTGCCCATCAGATCATAATGCTCATTGATCCAGTAGGCGATCCCCGCCAGTCCGCTCGTATTGCTGAGCGTGACACCCTGTCTTCTGTTCAGAAGTTTTTCCGTGTTGAAAATGTTGTAAATCTCTTCATCCTTCAGCATCCCGTCCGCATGAATTCCCGCGCGGGTTACGTTGAAATTCTTGCCGACAAAAGGTGTCATCGGCGGAATATGATAACCCATCTCGTCTCTGAAATAACGGCCGATCTCTGTGATCACCGTCGGATCCATTCCGTCCAGCGCGCCTTTCAGCGACGCGTACTCAAAGACCATCGCCTCAAGCGGAATATTTCCGGTTCGCTCGCCGATTCCGAGCAGCGAACAGTTGACCGCGCAGGCTCCGTAAAGCCATGCGGTGGAAGCGTTGGCAACCGCCTTGTAAAAGTCATTGTGCCCGTGCCACTCAAGCATGTCGCTCGGCACGCCCGCGAAGTGCTGCAGACCATAAATAATGCCCGGCACACTCCGTGGAAGCGCGACCTCCGTGTACGGAATGCCGTAGCCCATTGTATCACAGGCCCGGATTTTGACCGGCACGCCGGCTTCCCGGGAAAGCTCCATGATCTCATTGACAAACGGCACGACAAAGCCGTAAAAGTCAGCGCGCGTGATATCTTCCAGATGGCATCTCGGCACAACATCCGCGTCAAAAGCCAGCCGGATCGTCTCAAGATAATAATCGACGGCCTCTCGCCTTGTCATCTGAAGCTTTTTGAAAATATGGTAATCGCTGCAGGATACCAGAATTCCCGTCTCCTTAATCCCGAGGTCTTTGACCAGCTTAAAATCATTCTTTGACGCCCGGATCCACGTTGTAATTTCAGGAAATTCCAGGCCGAGATCCATGCACTGACGAACCGCTTCCCGGTCCTTCTTTGTGTAAATGAAAAACTCCGATTGTCGAATCAGACCGTACGGACCACCCAGCCTGGAGAGTAATTTGTACAGATCGACAATCTGTTTGACAGTATACGGCGCCATGGACTGCTGGCCGTCTCTGAAAGAGGTATCTGTAATCCAGATGTCCTTCGGTGTGTTCATCGGAACACGCGTATGGTTAAACGCAACCTTCGGAACACTGTCGTAATCATAAATATCTCTGTACAGATTCGGCAGTCTTACGTCCTGCAACTGATATTTATAATCCGCTTCTTCCAGCAGATTTGTTTTTTCATCTAATTCAAGCATCGTTTTCACCCCTTCTATAATATATGAACACGGATCGCAGGAAGCGACAAAACCATCCGGGCCGCAGTCCGCTGACAACAGCCCGGGTATTTCGTCCAGGGGAACAGACCCGTTTTTAAAATCTATGTATACCAGTATACTCCCATGAAAAAAAAAGTCAATACACTGATTAAATATTTATTAGGAAAAATGTATAAATCTGAGTCTGCGCGCACAGTCTTCCGCCGCCCGTTTTACGGTTCCAATCCGATGGTTTTTCGGATCAGCGCATGCGGTTCCGGCCTGTCTTTTCCAACAACAAAGGCTTTTGCGGCCATGTCCGCCGCCGCCTTCGCGATCTTACCGCTACGTCCATAAACCGTCGCGATCACGTCATTCTTTTTGACCCGGCTTCCTGTTTTTTTATGCAAAAGAATCCCGGCTCCCGGATCGATTTCGTCTTCCATTTTTTCGCGTCCGGTACCCGTCATGCCAGCCGCTTCGCCAATGACCTGCGCGTCGATCGACTGAATGAATCCGTTCGTTTTCGCTTTGACGTCCGCGCTGTATCTGGCGCGCGGCAGCCGGGACGGATCATCGACAACGACCGGATCTCCTCCCTGGCGAATCACCAGTTTTCTGAAGCGTTCCAGGGCCGCGCCGCTGGACAGCGCCTGCTTCGCCATCATCAGCCCTTCCCGGGTCGAACGGGCCCGCCCGCCAAGGCACAGCATCAGACCTGCCAGATACGTCGACAGTTCCGTAATATCTTCTGGTCCGTGCCCATTCAGCGTCATGATTGCTTCTTCCACTTCCAGCGCGTTTCCGACCGCGCAGCCAAGCGGCTGATCCATGTCCGTAACCACTGCAATCGTTTTCCTGCCGGCAGCATTGCCGATCTCACACATCAACTGTCCAAGCTCTTCGGCGTCTTCCAGATTTTTCATGAACGCGCCGCTTCCAACCTTAACGTCGAGCACGATCGCGTCGCTTCCAGCAGCCAGTTTCTTACTCATGATGCTGGACGCGATCAGGCTTTT
>ONJN01000139.1 GCA_900318155.1 uncultured Eubacteriales bacterium | reverse complement strand
TTTTTCAGAATTATGCTGCAGTTGTTTCTTTTACTTCTTTGCCTTAACTTTTACTTCTTTGCCTTAAACTTTCTGGTGTTGGACCATTTGCCGTAAACAACCTTTTTTTTGATCTTCCGGAAGGCCCTCACCTGTACGTAATAAGTCTTTTGAGCCTTGAGTTTAATAAGCGTTTTCTTTATTGTTCCGGCCTTATTGACCTTAACTCTCTTTACGCCTTTCTTAAACTTTTTGTTCATACTATAACGAATCTGATAGCCGGTGATGCCTTTGACCTTCTTCCACTTAACCACGGCTTTTCTTCCCTTTGCCGGTTTGGCGGAAGTGAGCTTCGCTTTTTCCATCTCGACAAATTTCTTCGTGTTGGACCACTTGCCGTAGATGACAGCGGTTTTACCGGTCGCGTTGTTCTTAATTTTCTTAAAGATCCTCACCTGTACAAAATAAGTGTTTCCGACCGTAAGCTTCGTGAGCGTTTTCTTCACTGTACCGGCTTTGTTTACTTTGACGCTCTTCACGCCTTTTTTGAAGTTCTTGTTCGTGCTGTACCGGATCTGGTAACCGTTGACGCTTTTAACTTTCTTCCACTTGACCACGGCCTGTCTGTACTTCCCTGCATTGGCCGAGGTGAGCTTTGCCTTGATCTTCTTCGCGGCAGCCACCTGCTTGTTGTACTTCTCCTGCTCAGCGGCTTTTTTCTCGTCCGGCCGTACCGGTCCTTTGTCCGGTGCGGTTTTCGCGAACTCGATCACGATCCGCGCGCTTCCATCTGCGTCATTTCTGGTTACGCTCTTCACTGTGCCTGCAGTGGCTGTGCCGGTCAGGCTGCCGGAAGGCGCGAACAAAATGCCTTCTTTCGGATTTTTCGGGATGGTGATGGTCGCGGTATAAACGGTATCCCGGTATGCTGTGCCCGACGCAGGAACTATGACAGTTTTTCCGTTTTCTTTATAGCTGTAGGTCCAGCTGATCAGCTGGCTCTGAGCCGGGATTTCTTTGTCAAAGCGGATCTTGGCCTCAGACGCGAGCTTCTCGTTGGCTTCCGGCGCGGTCAGCGACGCGTTGAGCGCTGTGATCCGGTTTTCATAAACAGCTGTAAACGCGAGCGCGTAATGACCCGGATACTTCAGTTTCTCACCATCTCTGACGTTGTCTCCTGCCGCAGGCATTGTAAACGTCGGTGTAACATCATTCACGGAATCACCGAGAAGCGCGTCCGCGATATCATCCGCGATGTCATCTCCGTTTTCATCGTACAAAGTGACCTTCCAGTTTGTGTAATACTGACCGGATGGTTCGGCGGCCGATATAGTCACACGATCTCCTTCCTGATACTGATATGTACGGGACTGATCGCCGTCGGTCACTGTAACCTTATGTTTCTTATTCGTTTTTGTGAATGTATAGCTTACGCTGTTTTGTTTTTTGTCGCAGACAGCGATTCTGCCGTTTACTGTAGCCTTCAGTTTATCCGCGTAAATGAATTCTGCGGTCATTCTCTTATAGTCGCTGTCGCCAGGATTCTTTGCCAGAATGTATTTCTGTCCGTTCTTTGTTGCCGGCCGGAGGGTAACTGTTGCTGTGTATGCAGTCTGATCGGCTGCCTTGCCTTCATCGCCCGGCTCAGGAGACCATTTGATATCCACATAATCAGGATGTATCTCATATTGATTTGAGACCCTGACTTTGAGCGTTTCCTCCTTCGCTGCAGTCTGCATCGCGCGGCCTGAAAGCGGCTCATCCAGCTGAACACTGATTCGGCTGACGGCAGGAACGTACAGCGCAAAGATTTCCAGAGATTCTCCCCGCAGGGCTGCCGGAATTTTTACCTGAACCGTCTTATCTGTATCATCGAAGCCGTCCACCAGTGTGATGCCCGGTTCACCAGAATCATTCTTGCCGAAATCCCATTTACGGAACTGTTCGCTCTGCATATCCGGTGCCGTCAGTGTGACGATCGTATCCTGATCCTCTTTCAGATTCAGGCTGAAGCTCACAGAAGCGTCTTCATCATATTGCATCGTGTTCATATCCAGTGCACGGATCTGAAGCGAGGTGTCGCCCGGCGTCGGTTCCGGTCCGTCATCACCCGTCTTCTCAAACTCGATCGTGATCTCTGCGCTTCCGTCCGCATTGTTCCGCTTCACGCCTGTGACGGTACCGGCGGAGCCGTCGCCGTTCAGGTTTTTCGAAGAGTCGAACACGATTCCTTCCGCCTGGTTCTTTGGTACATTGATCGTTGCTGTATATTTCGTATCGCGGAACGCAGTACCTGACGTCGGAATGATCGCGCCTGATGCCTGATCCTGATAGGACCACGCAATCGTATACTGTATCGGCTCATCAGATTCATCCTTCGGTATCCAGGATCGTTCGCCGGCCGTAAACTTTAACGTTGCCTTTGTCGGCAGCGATCCGCCCGCTGCAGGCGCGTCCACCGTCGCGAAAATATCTGATATCCTGTCACCGTAGTCTGCTGTCATTTCAAGGGAGTAACCCGCCGGATACTTCTGTTCTTCTCCGGCCCGGATAAGATCGCCTGCCGCAGGCATCCGGAACACCAGTTTGCTGTCTCCCGGTTCCTCCAGAAGCGCGTCAGCAATGTTGTCCGCGGCAACTGCTCCTTTCCTGTCCAGAAGTTTCACTTTCCAGCTGCGGAAATATTTCCCGGACGGCTCATTTGCCCCGATCGTTACTTCATCGCCATCATGATATTCATGTTTGCTGATCTTGTCACCGTCGATAATCGTGACGCTGCGTACGCCGCTGTCAGGCTCTTCCTCGGTCTCCGGGAAGGTGTAACAGATGCAGTCGTCTTCCGCGTCAAATACAGCCGGTTCGCCGTTAACGGCAGCCGTCAGATGATCCGCCAGGCAGTATCTGGCATTGATTTTCTCATAAGTTTCTTCGCCGGTTTTTCTGACCTCCACATACCGTTCGCCGTCTTTTTCCTTCGGTTCAATGGTAATGGATGCGGTATAGGCTGTCTCATAGTCAGCTGTTTCCGACCCCGCTTTGCCGGAAAGTTTCGGCGACCATGTGATATGGACGTACTCTGGTTTCACTTCATATTCATTTGTAATCTTTACCTTCAGAGTGTCCGCTTCAGCAGCAGTCTGCGAAGGCTGACCGGCCTTCGGCGGTGTGAGTTTCGCTGTGATCCTGTTTACCACAGGAACATACTTCGCGTCGACAGCAGCCTGATCGGCGCTGTATTCCTTCGGGATTTTAATCTGAATGGTCTTATCGGTCAGCTCATATCCTTCTGTCGGAACGATTCCGGTTTCATCTTTTTTCAGATCCCAGGAAGAGAACTGCTCATCCGGCACATCCGGCGCGGTCAAAGTGACGATCGTATCTTCGTCTTCTTTCCGGCTGACGCGGCATGTTACCCCGGCGTCCTCAATATATTCATCAGAATTAGCATCCAGTACTCTGATTCTGAGCATAAGATCTTCAGCCGGAGGATGCTCTCCTTCTCCGGTCTTCTCAAACTGAATCACGATTTTCGCGCTTCCGTTCGAATCGTCTCTCGTAACTCGGATCGTCTTTCCCGTTTCAGTCGTACCGCTCAGAGTATCCGAAGGAGCGAACATGATGCCTTCCGCTTTGCTCTGCGGCACCGTGATTGTTGCTGTATAGACGGAGTTTCCGTAAGCTTTTCCGGACGCAGGCACGGTGTGCTGCGATGTACCGTCGCTGACGGTACGGGTCCATACGATCGGATACTGAACCGGCTGTCGATTTTCATCTTCCGGAGTCCAGGTTGTGCCCCCTGCGGTGTACCGGAGTGTTGTCTCCGTTGCCAGATCCTGATCGGCCACAGGCGCGGCAGGTGATGCGACGACTTCTGTGATCCGGTCTGAACAGTTCGCTGTCAGTTTCAGCGAGTAACCCTCCGGATACTCCTGATTTTCATTATACTTATCGCCCGGCACCGGCATCGAGAAGGTCGCCTTTGTCCGGTTCTTTGATTTTCCGAGGAGCGTATCCGCGACATCCGCTTCGATCCGCTCACCGTTTTTATCCAGAAGTTCCGCGTTCCAGTTCGCGAGATACTGACTGGCCGGCGGATTTGCCAGAACCGTGACAGAATCGTTTTCTGCGTATTGATACTCTCTGGTCTGTTCTCCGTTGTCCACGGTAACCGTGTGTTTCGGGAGAGCTCCCTTGTAGATATTGAACCCATATAATGCCGATGCTGTGAAGTTCCCGATTCCATTTATGGTGACCGTCGCTTCACCGATATCGATATTATTCTCATAGGAAAGCTCGTAATCCGTTCCCTCGGCGAGTACCTTCCTGGTACCATCTACAGACATTGTCAGTGTAGGATTCTGTTTCACAGGTCTGCCCGTGTACACTTTGTCTTCAATGCCGTTGATCTCCATGTACCTGATTGGAACCGTCTGGATTATAAAGGAAACGGTCTGATCCTCTGTTGAAGTCTGTTTTTCTGTCTGACCGTCTGTTTCTGTATCATCCTCCTGCGGAAGAATCCACTTGCAGTTCGGATCGGTAAGATGCAGTTTGACCTTATAAGATCCGGCGTTGACCGCGACTGCGTTGCCCTCGTCATTGATCTCGCATCCGTCTGTGAGGGACTCCGCCGTGTACAGTTTTCCTCCTTTCAGCCCGATCTGTTCCTGTGTGTTATACTCCAGCTGCTCTCCTGTCGGAACAGGGATCTCGTTGTCAAATTCATAATTATATGTGACGACCTGGCTGTCCCATTTGTCTTCTTTTACCGTATATGCCTTTACGGTCATCTTCCGGACGCCGTCGCTGTCCGGATCCAGCTCTGCACGGCTGATCACAATATCCTCACCGTGATACTCCTTGCGCGCGGCGTTATCGGCTTCAGACGGATCACTTCCGTCGGTAGTGTAGTATGTAGTGCCGCCTTCCTCGTTTGTTGTCAGCGCAGTCACCTGATCATTCAAATACTTGCCGGACTCAAGGGAGGCCGCCGGAGCAGCCGTGTGCTCCGCTTCTTTGACAATCAGTTTTACTTTATAGTCCAGACCGACACCGTCTCTGTCCTCGACCGTATCCGGAAGAGTAACGGTGCCCGTACAGTTCCATACCGCTTTCTCGCGCGGATCATCCTGCGCTTCCTTTGCCATGGTCCAGTCAACATCCGCGTACATCATCAGTCCATTGTACGTATGGACATTCAGCGTTTTCGGAAGCAGATTTCTCAGGAACTCCTCGTATCCATTCTCCCGTTTGATATTTGTTAAATCCGAGAATCCGTCAATGTAGACCAGCTTATACTTCGTCATCGGGAAAGTATAGCTTACACTGCTGTTTTTTGCATCCCAGACGGCCGGCTTGCCGTTTACCGTGACTTTCAGACTGTCGGAGAAGTGGTAGACTGCTTCTATGTCCTGGTACCGCTTGGAACCGACTTTCCGGACACGGATGTATTGTCCGTCATCATCCTTTGGCGCGAGAGTGACAGTTGCTGTATATGACTTGAGATAGTCGGCTTTTTTCTGCCCGCCTCTTGCAGCCGGTTCCGGTGTCCATTCAACGTTTACGAAATCCGGGTGTACTTCATAATCATTGGAGATTTTTACCTGCAGCGTAGCCGGTTCGTCTCCAGTCCGTTCTTTCGCTTCTGTCTGCATCGGCTCGCCGCCTGCCGGCTTCGATAAATGTACATCGATCTGACTGATCACAGGAATAAACTGCGCGTCGAGTTCAAGAACTGCCGGCCTGTTTTCCGGAAGGTTAACTTTGATAGTCTTATCGGTCAGTTTATAACCTTCCGCCAAAGTAATGCCCGTGTCCTTCAGATCCCACTGTGAGAACACTTCATCCTGAACTTCAGGTGCTGTCAGAACAGCGGTCGTAATATCCCCTGCGACCGGGTATTCCACTCTGGCGCTTTCTTCGTATTCTCCCGTGTTCAGATCCAGCGCATTGACGCCGATGACGGTCTCCATTCTGTCCGGACGCGGATTCTCACCCGTATCCTGAGTCGCCGGCATCTCGATCTCGAGACTGGCGCTTCCGTCGTCATCATTTCTGGTAAAGCTCTTCACCGTACCTGTCCGGCAGTCGACATTCTGAGGGTTCAGCTGATCTGACGGAGCGAACATGATGCCGTTCTCCCGATCCTGCGGCATTGTGATTTTTGCCGTATATACTGTATCATCGTAAGCTGTTCCTGTTGCCGGAACTGTGATCGTCTTACCGTCTTTTTCGTAACTGTAAGACCAGCTGATCGGATAAGTGTATTTTCTTAAAGTTCCGGAAAGGTTCAGATTGACCTCCGCAGTGGAAGGAAGCAGCGCCCCCGCGTCTGGCTGTGCCGGTGAAGCGTTGTCAATAGAATAGATCCTTCCCCTGTAATACGCATTGACCTTCAGGCCGTATCCATCCTGGAAATAACTGTCGACCTGCGGCACCGTAAAGGTCTGAACCGGATTCTTTACATTCTGAGAACCCATGACGCTGCTGGCCGTCGCGGAATCACTGGTTCCCGGAACTTTTCCGCCCTTTGCGTCCAGCAGTGTGACAGTCCATTCACTAAAGTACTGATCCGCCGGCTCTCCTGCCTGGATGGTTATTTCCTGCCCCTCTTCATACAGAGCCTCGATCTTTTTCTCCTCGCCGTTTATGTCTTTGGTGACAATAATAATCTTATGGCGATTGGTCTTTACCTTGATATCATAAGTAACCTTACCGCTGACAACACCGCGGGACATATCATACGCGGTGATCCGGTAGGATTTCGCGCCGTCAGCACCGGATGAAAGATCAATTCCTCCTCTGTATATGCTGTTGGAGACAAGTTTTTTACCGGCCCCGCCCGTACTGTTCAGCTCATACAGATCGTAGTAGATCGCCTCTCCTCCGATGCTTTCATTATCAAGACAGATCTTCTGATCACCATTCAGTACGTTAACATACCCGACGCCTGTCTTTTCCAGTTTCTTCCTTTCACCGTTTTCAACAGTGAATGCCGTCGGAACATCAACGCTTCCCGGCGCTGTGACCGTGTATTCGCTGGTTTCTCCGCTGTACCAGTCATCATAGGTTCTGGCCCACGCCAGATTGACCTCCGGATAATGGTTACTCAGGATATAGGAAGAATAGGTCGCGAAGGTCGCCAGATACATCATCTTCTCACTCGACCCGGCGGCCCAGCTTCTGTCCTGCTGACCCGGTTTATAATTATAGTCACCGTCTGTAAAATGGAGCAGGAATCCAAGGATAGTCGGCCAGTCATTTTTAAGACTGGCTTTCTCCGTCGAACTCAGAAAATCGAGCGCGCCCGTTTCCTCCAGCTTGTCCCACAGGAAGGTGGTCCATTTGTCCTTACTGGCAGGGCTCTGCTCATGCCAGTCGCCGATCACCTGATCCCAGATGTCGAACATACTTTTGCCGGTTATTGAAAGATCCGGGATCCTGCCCATGATGGTCATGGCTCTGTTGGTAAAACTGCCCATATCGTCTGACGGCATGCCAAAGACAAGACACATGGCGTCTCTCAGAGCGTCCTCAATGGTGCTGTAGTATTTGCCGTTCATTCCCCACGGTTCTACCCACCGGTCTCTGCTGCAGACCGCCTGGGAATAGTGATCAAGTATCGTGTAATTCATCCCTTCCATGAAGAAAGTCATAACGTCGGCCAGGAAATCCTCCACTCTGGTACCGTCGTAAGTGCCCGCCTCCTTTATTTTAGGCGTCGGGAACGACATATACATCGGATGGAAGTAATCATCAAAGACAATCTCATGATCGAGCATCGCCAGCTGCTTCAGCATTTCATTCCGCTTGGAATTATAGGCCTTGCACTCGCTGTCGTTCTCCTTCGCGCCCTTTGTCCTCATAGCCGTATTGTCCCGTTTTACAGTCACAGGCGTTTTACTGTTGACACCGACCGCGCCGCCTCTGGCGACCGTCTTGCTCGTTGTTACAATATTCCCCGCAGCATCGCCCGGAACATAGTGATCCACGCCGTAGCGCTTGAATCCCATCATTTCCGGCGCGACAAGCGGTACTACATCGGCCGTGTTGACGATGTTATGAATGGAGTTATAAGTAATTCCTTCTTTTTCTGCCGCGTCCGTACCGCCCTTCGGCGCCTCAAAGGTATAGCCGAAGACCTGGGATCGTTTTCCTTTGCAGTCCTTATCGATCTGATCCAAAAGCCGCTTGCCGGTCAGATTTGAAGTAGCACCCGCGCGGGAATAACCGGCGATCCAGAATTTGACCCGGCCCTGTTCATAGTCATCCCTGAGGTTATAACGGTCAAGATATTTATTAACTTCCGCTGTGACCTGATTCGCCGCGTTGGCAAAGCCTTTTGCCTCTTTTCCCGGGGCCGTCTGCGCGGCTGTGCCCAGCGTGACATTGCTGGCCCACTCTTTTTCGTATCCGCCGCCGCGGACCGCGATCGGAATCAGTATATCACCTGTCTCGGTTCCGTCTGCTTTTTTCAGTTTCTTGCTGCCGATGATCACGCCGATGGAGTCCGTTTCCGGTTTGCTGACATTGCTGTCATTTACGTAGATCTTCTGTTCATCGCAGCCGATGTCCGCCAGGAACTGCCTTCCGGCGGCGTGTTTATTATAATAGGTGTTTCCGTCGACATCCTCCGCTTCCGTCTGCAGATACATCGCGCTGAACGCCATCGACAGCGATGTCGTCGCCAGATGCGGATTGTAGGTATTCTGCGGAAAATCAGGATGATCTCCGCCGTAGAACAAAGCGTCTGAATAATAGAACCGGGCGTTTCTGTTCTCGTCCCCGGTGGCGCTGTCCGTCTTCTGATGGGTGAAATATCCCCTGATCAGATCAAAGTCACTCCCCGCTCCGCCGCCGGCGCCGACCTTGCCGACCTTCACCGGCGCCGCGTCTGCGGCAGAGATCTTTGTCGGCTTCGGTTTCTCCGGCGCCTTTCCCTTCTTCAGGATGATCTTGCGCTGACTTGCGGGAGTCAGAAAGTCAAAATAGTATCCACTGTTTTCGGAGGTCAGGAACCGGGTGCAGTCCGGGTTTTTGATCGTATCGGCCGTCTTGCCCTCTGTCACCATAATGGTATCCTTATTCTTCGTGTCATAGTAAGACATTCTGACATCCGAGCCGCTGGTCAGATTAAAGTTTACACGGGTATCCTCCGGAGCATTGTCGCTGATGTAAAAGTTTTTGCCAAACCCGACATCGGCCGTATTGTCTTTGACAACCGCCTTTCCGTTTACGTGGAATCCCTCATCGACATCGGACGCCACATAAACGCCGCCGCCGCTTGCGGTAGCCCTGTTTTCTGTAAGTTCGCAATTGGACAAAGTGGTCTTGTCATTCCATACGTAAAAGCCGCCGCCTCGTTCGGCTGTATTCTTACTGGCTTTGATGTTCGAAACTCCAACATTCTCGCCGTTGGTATAGATCGCGCCGCCGTTCTTCGCCTTGTTTCCTTCCATTGTGAAGCCGGTGATGCTGGTATCTTCATAATCTTCATAGATTCCGCCGCCATATTTTTGACACTGATTATAAGAGATGCCGGAACCTTTGCTGCCTGCCACAGTTGTATTATCAGAGTTAAGATAGATTCCGCCTCCTCCGTTATTGGCATAGTTGTGATCAATCGAAGAATTAATTAGTTCAATAGTATGTGTGCAATATGGTTTTACGAAATAATCACAGTAGATACCGCCGCCATCTTTATGCGCCTGGCAGCCGGTGATCCTGGAGTTGTTCATCCGAACCTTCTGATCCGATCCATCAAAACGAATGCCGCCGCCGTTTCCCACATTGCTCCAGACCGCGGAGAAGTGTGATCGGCAGCCGGCGAGGGTCACATCGTTCATAATGACGGTGCTGCCGGGGTCCATATGGATTCCGCCGGCGCCGTTGGTACTGGCGCCACCGCAAAGCAGCCCGCCGTAAAATACCTCTCTGCCTGTCGCTGTTGTATCGGTCGATGTGGATCGGTGCACCGGCACCTGTCCGTGTCGGACACTCTTCTCGACCGGTAATGATCCTCCGTTGATGGTCAACGTGGCGTCATCATCGATTTTGATCATTTCACCATTAAAACACTCATCCCCTTTGTCCCAGGAGTTGTTTCTGCTGAATACATGTCCGTGCATATTCAGGGTAACATGACTGCCCGACGGAATATACAGACGCCGGTCAAACATATCATTCCCTGCCGCGTTCCAGTCAGCCAGCATTTCAATCGTGACTGTTTTCTTGCTGTAATCGTCCACATCATTCACAAGAGACTTGAAATTCCAGTAGGTTTCTGTCTTCCCATCTTTTGTGACCGTCGCGATCACGCCCGCCGCGTGAACACTGCCGATCCCAGTAAAGACAGGAATCAATGCAAGTGCCAGCAGCACCGTGCATATTGCAGTAAATATCGCAATTTTCTTTCTTTTCAACATATCACACACTTCCTTTATACTTCCTTTGACCATTCTTCTGCACAACCGCGCAACCGCGCAACCGCGCAGCCGCATAATTGCACAATCGCACAATCACACAATCGCACAACCACGCAATTCAACGCCATTTCCGACGCATCAGACGAACCGTTCCGATCCGCCGCAAAAGCCGCATCATCTGCCGGATAATCGTTCCAAAGTTCCGTAAATACCCTCGGCATCCGCCAGATGACCGTTCTGGTCCTCCTAACAGTTCGGGTTCCCGGATTCGCCACAAAATCCCGGCATCCGCCAGATGACCGCGATAGTTATAAAGCGATCTTTTTAATATTTTATTATACCATAGGTCATTGTGGAAGGTAAAGAATTTTCAACGAATATCGTACTGGGTGCGGGAAAAGACTGAATTTTTAGTGCGTAGGTCACGGAGTGCGGGAAAAGACTGAATTTTCGGTGAAGAAAGGGCGCGGGGACGGGTATTTAACAG
>ONJN01000218.1 GCA_900318155.1 uncultured Eubacteriales bacterium | reverse complement strand
GAGCCAAAAAGAGATCAGTCGAAAAACAGTTTGGAAACTGCTCTGCAAAGTAACCATATTGAACAACCTGTTCAAGGAAGTTCTTTTTCGTTAAACGTGTTTGCCCCATATCGCGCCACCTGTTTCTATATAAGGATGATATTTTAAAAAACTAAAGTTCATCGCACACGGCGAGGATTTGGTCTAAATGGTCAATGATCCGCTTCTGCTCGGCGAGGGGTGGGAGCGGTTCAATGACACATCTATCATTTTTCTTATTTGCTCGATATAACTCACCAAATTAGGTCAGAAAGGCAAAAAGGCCTTAAAACAATCCCTGTATTTTAGCTTGAATCAATGCAACGGTAGCACTAGCCCCAACGCCAATCAGGAAGTCTTTCAATCCGACAAGAGCTGCCTTAATTACACTTGGCTTTTTCTGTTCGGATACTTTTTCTTTGATTTCTTTTAGCATTTCCATTGCAGTTTCCTGATCTTCTGCAGAAATACTTTCTGTTTTCAAAGAAGTCTCAATATCTGTGGCGGTTTCTTCCGCTTTTTCGTATGTAAACATCACTGAAGTATCGTCACCTGCAACCACTGCGGAGTGCTCTACCGGAGCATTGATCACACTTGTGTTACCGAAATAGTTGTTGATTGTTTGTGGAATCCGCTTTGCTGTATCTTTTTCAGCGGGATTAAACTGCATTCCTTCGCCAAGGATTCCCTCAGCTTCGAGCTTGATCGTCCATTCCAGAACAGCGTTCTTGACTCTTTCAACGATGTCTCCGACAGCAGGGCCAGAAAGGTGGAGCGCATATTTCATTGGGACAGGAGAATCAAAGATTCGATTAAAACAGTCTAGCTGTTCTCCGGTAAACTCAGAAATCAACCCATTTTCGCTTTGGGAGGATAGCGTGACTATTTCAGAGATAGAATTAGGGACTCGCTTATTACAAATCGAGTTCTCTAATTTCATGTCATGAATCATTGTTGGAATCCATCCACGATAAGGATTATATGCTTTCAACACCCCCCGAACTTCACGATAGTCAGGAATAACGTCTCCGCCTTTATATCCGTTTAGTTCACAAGAGATCCATTTATCAAACTCAAAAAGATTGAGTTTGACTGCAATCAAATGCGCTTTACGCAACACGTTTACAATGTCGCAATTCGGCTTTGTTACTTCATTTTGAAGATCTAAAACAATACTGCTCATATTTACTTCTCCTCATTTCATTGCACGCAGCGAAAGGTTCGATTGTTATTGAGCGCCACGAAAACGGAGCTCGATCTCTTGGGAGAGAGCTTCTTTTACCAATTCCAAATCGTGCTTCATACTTTGCTTGTCCTGCTCACTGTAATTGCTGTTATCGACCAGACTCTCACAGAATTTATGTAGGAGTTCGTTTCCCTGCTTCGGGTTAGAGAAGCCTAGTTCCAAACCCATTTGAAATGCACCGATATAACATTTTTTAAGACTTTCGTAATCAAACATTTTTTCACCTCATTTCATCGCACACGGCGAGGATTTGGTTTAAGCGTTCCACGATCCGCTTTTGCTCGGCGAGTGGAGGAAGAGGAAGCAAATACTTTATCATCCTTACCATAGTCAGCGTATCAACCGTAGTACCGCCTGAATTGATATCTATCTGCTGACGCATCATGTTCGATTTCATCGCATATGCGAGGAAGTGTGGATTAACCTTTCCAAAATTCTCAAAGCACAAAACGGATGCGTCTTTGTAATAGAACCGTTCGCCCTCTTTTACAACATACGTCCTTCCCAGCGTGCCTACTGCACTAACCATAAGGTCATCGGCATGGGGAACCCCAGATTTTGAGAACTCTGCATATAGCTCTTCTGATATGTATAGATCATTTTTAACAAACCCGTCTTCTGCAAGTCTTGCAATCTCTCGTGCTCTATAAAACGGGACTCCGGACTCGCGCCAATCCGATTGATGGACTCGCCGTGCAGAGACGATGTTTACAACATTGCCCCATCTGATCCATTTCCAACTGTCCGGAATCTCAAACGGAATCTCATCATCTTCTATTTCCGGCAGGGGCTTTTCTTTTTT
>ONJN01000060.1 GCA_900318155.1 uncultured Eubacteriales bacterium | reverse complement strand
GTTTTTCACAGATCTGTATAGCTTCCGTTTTTACTGCTTTATCTGTGCGGAATTGAACTAATGCGCTTGCCATAATCAGCACCTCCGGTCCTTTGGTTACATTTTGCTGAGAACAATTACTTTTGCAATCATTTGATTACACACAGCCAGCGTTTCTTTCCCTGAATTCCAACGTTTTATTAAGATATGCCAAAAAGTATCCCGCTGACAAAATAATACTGAAATAATCCAAAATAATCCTTATTATCGACATCACACTGCCGCTTCTGTTGATTTCCCCTTTCTGCCGGTTTATAGTCATTACTGTGACACACCACAGGAAAGGAGGTTAGCAGAATGAATCGGTTTTGTTCACTGTGCGGCAGTTATGGCCGCATGATTGCATTCAGACGTGGATATATCTGCGAAAAGTGCCGTATGATTATCCGCCGTATCAACATCAGCGAGCTCGCGGCTCCGGGAAATCCGGCAGAAATCGATTATCCCGCAGGGGGCGCCGCGAGCCGCGCAACTACTTTTAATTCATATTCGTTGTAACTTGTTTATGCCCGATACCAACTCACCGAAGCATTACATGAAACCGGCTTTCGTGCGGCAGTGCCTCTTAACAGACAGAGCCGGCGAAAGCCGGTTTTTATCAGTAAACGGAACCCATAAACTGGTTCCTGGCGTCACATAACCTATACCCGACGCCCTTATTCAGATCGTCCGCTTTCGGAGCAGAGCTACCCTTTCTGTGAAAACTGCAGGCGGTTCACTCTGAAATTCCATATATCGGCCCGTAGACGGATGTGTAAACCCTAGCACCGCCGCATGGAGCATCTGGCCGACAGCCTTTGTCCGCTCTTTCCGCCAGCCATACAGTGGGTCTTCCAGCAGCGGATGGTTGATGAAAGCCATGTGGACGCGGATCTGATGCGTACGTCCGGTTTCCAGTACACATTCGATAAGTGTCGCCGATCCAAAACGCTCGATGACACGGTAATGTGTTACGGCATGTTTGCACCCGATCCCATTCACCGCCCGGCGTATTCGATTCTTCGCGTCTCTGCCGATCGGCATATCGACGGTTCCGGTTTCTTCTTTAATATTATCACGAACCAGGGCCAGATACCGGCGCGTCACTGTATGAAGAAACAGCTGACGTTCGAGAGAGGCATGTGCTTCATTGTTTTTAGCGGCCATAATCAGTCCGCTCGTGTCTTTATCGATCCGATGCACAATCCCCGGACGAAATTTTCCGTTGACATCGGAAAGCCGGTCGCCGCAGTGATACATAAGCGCGTTGACCAGTGTGCCGGAAACAGTCCGGTCTGCAGGATGAACAATCATTCCGCGCGGTTTGTCCACGACGATCACATCATCGTCTTCATAAACGATCTCAAGCGGGATATTCTCCGGCACGACCTCTGTTTCAGTACGGTCTTCTGATTCCACTTCTATGAAATCCCCCTGATGGATCCGAACCTTTTTGGACGTGCAGATTTCTTCGTTAATTTTGACTTTTGCTGCTTCTATCAGTTTCTGTGCCTCCGAACGGGAAAGCTCATTGATCCGAATACTGATCGCGCTGTCCAGCCGGCCGCCCGATATCTCTTCGTTTACAGTAAATCTATAAATAGTAATAATAATCCCTCAAATCCGCAGATGCATTTATTTTTTCCTTCCGACGGAATGTTTTCCTTTTGACTTCGCGCGGCCAGCCCGCCGTTCCGATCGCTTTTGTTCAGCCGCTTTGCGGGCGTTATCGAACCGTTCCGCAAACAGCGCATAAATAATAATCAATATACATCCCAGCGTGACTGAAATGTCAGCGATGTTGAATACCGGAGGAAAGAAACTAAGCGACAGCATGTCAGTTACCTGACCGTACAGAATCCTGTCAATCAGATTTCCGATTCCTCCCGCAGCAATCAGCGTCAGCGCGTACCGCGCCAGCGGATGAACCTTCTTATTCACAAAAATAAAAACAAACAAAACCGCAATGATGATCAGCGGAACCGCCAGCAGAACCCTGTTCTGGCCCGATAAAAACCCAAAAGCCGCGCCTTTATTATTTACATAGGTGATATTCAGGACATCATGATAAACATTAATCATATCACCCGGCACCAGATTGCTGCGGACCATCATCTTCACCATCTGATCCGCACCCACCACCAGGATTGCAAAGATAAAATAGATCATATTATCAAATTCCTCTGTTACATAAAAGACGCGGGACTTTTTCTGCCCCGCGAAGTACCCTATTTTTTCCTAAGCTCTTCCATGATTGCTTTTTCATCAACAACAATCGTTGTTGCATTTGAAGCTGACCGTTCTTTTTTCTTCTCACTGTTCTTTTTACTTCTTCTGCCCAGGAAACCTTTATTCGGATTGATCTCATCATCGATTTCTTTCAGTATGTCATCCGCTGTTGCATGATCAGACGGAGCGGTTTCCGCACTTTTCGGCTCTGTCGTTACGACAGTTTTTTCCGGGGCATTTACCGGGGCGGCCTGTACGGTTTCCGTGTTCACTTTCACCGATGCCTGTGGTTCCGGCGTCTGCGGTATTTCTGCCGGAGGAACCGACTTTGCCTGCGTCTCTGCCGCGATCGTTGCCGCCGGGGCCTGTGTGGCCCTTCCTGCATCGGTCTGCGCGATTCCAGGCGATCCGGCCGGTTCAGTATCCTGACGAATACCAGCCGGTTTATTCTGAACGGCAGGCGTTCTGGCCGCTTCCTTGTTTTTCAGCAGCTGCGGATCCCAGACGACTGTCTGGTCATTCATGGCATCAGCTGCAGTACTGCCTGAAGTCCCGGCCGGCTTCATGACAATCGTCTCATCCGTGACCGGAGCGGCCGCCGGAGCCGGAGCCGGCTTCGGAGCCTCTGTTTCCGCCGGTACCGTCAAATTCTCATCCAGTGAATGATCCTGTATAAGTCTGTCCAGATCCGATGTAAGATATCCGTTTTCAAGATCACTGAACAGATCCGCAACATTATTATCAACCTTATCCAGTTCATCCTGCAGGAAAGATTTATAACGCGCCTTAAATGACATGATCTTTCTCTGCAGCTGCGCAGCGTCCTCTGTATAAGAGGCCACCGATTCCTTCGCGTTTCTCATGATCGTCTGCGCATCAAGACGCGCGTTTTTAATAATTACTTCCGCACGCTTTTCAGCACTTTCCGAAATATCACTCATCAGGCGCTTTGCCTGCTCAAGTGTATTCATAACGGAATTTTCATTTCTCTTCGCTTCCTGAATCCGGGCTTTCTGTTCTTCTATCGTTCTTTTCAGATTGCTGTTTTCATCGAGCAGTTTCTGATAATCCATGGTAATTTCATCCAGAAATTCATCGACTTCCTTCTTACTGTAACCTCGCATTGCATTCTGAAACACTTTATCCTGAATATCATTTGGAGTTATCATATAGGATCCTTTCTTAACTATACATTGTTCCGATTATCAAGCCAGTCTTAAAAGACCGGCCGCTAAAAGCCTGCAAACAGCCGTGACAAGAATCATTGCCAGAAATACCGAAAAATCGAGCATTCCTGTTCTCAGTCCCGCTTTGTCAAGCAATGCCCTGCACGGGGACACGATCGGCTCGGTGATTCTGATCAGCCATTCAAAACTCTTCCCGATTGACGAATACGACCCGGGCTGTACAAACCAGCTGAATAGTGCTCTTGCCACGAGCAGAGCCAGAAACACCCGTTCAAATAAGTACAGCGCAAACACCAGTACACTGATCAAAATCAATATCTCCAGTTATTTCCGGAAGAATTGTCTGATTTCTGCTCGTCTCTTGCGAATTCAAAATTCGATTTTTCAGGCTGCTGACCGCCCGCGATATCAACATTATCCGGCGCAAAAATAAAAATATTGTTTGCGACTTTCTGTACTTTTCCGTTTAATGCATAGGTAGCGCCGTTCATAAAGTCAAAAATCTTTCTTGCAACTTCTGTCTCAAGTTTCTCAAGGTTAAGAATGACCGGTCTTCTCGTCTTCAGGCTGTCAACCAGCTTTTCCGACTCTTCAAATGATTTCGGCTCGATCAGCAACAGCTTGAATCCGCCCGTATTGGACATTGTAAAATGACGTTCGCTCCCACTCGACTGAGTCGCCAGAGCCGGTCTTTCAGCCGCAGCCGGTTTAGCCGGCGTACGCTTCACTTTATTCTCTTCTTTTTCCATCTCTTTTTTTGCAGCTTCCACTTCTTCTTCTGTTATCTCATCTGCATCGATTTCTTCAATTCCGATCAGTTTTTTTACCGAATCTCCAAAACTCATAAACGATCCTCCTGTTATAATCCGGACACTAACGACTTACTTCTTTACTTCTCTTCACTTCGATAATCTCTGTTTCCAAAAATTGCGGTTCCCACTCTGATCAGGTTGGAACCCTCTTCAATTGCAACTTCATAATCATTTGTCATGCCCATCGATAAATATTTGAAATCAATGCGCTCTGCCGCTTCCTGCGCCGCATACCGATCAAAAATCTCTTTTGCTTCGGTAAAAAAAGGTCTGGCGTCTTCCGGATCAATCTCAAACGGCGCCATGCACATAATTCCCTTAATACGGATATTTTCACAGTTCTCCGCTATTTTCAGAATCAACTCGTCAGCGTCTTCCGGAGAAACCCCGAATTTGCTGTCTTCATGAGCAGTATTGACCTGAACAAGAATATCCATAACGAGTCCGTGCTGAGCGGCTCTTTTATCGATTTCCTGAGCCAGATGAAAACTGTCTACCGAATGAATCATGCAAACCTTATCAATCACCTGACGCACCTTATTAGTCTGAAGATGACCGATCAGATGCCATCGCACCGACTTCACATCATCATACTTTCTTACGATCTCCTGAACTTTATTCTCCGCAATATCTGTAATACCGGCGTCGATCGCCTCATTCATTTCCGCAGCCGTATGAAGTTTGGTAACGGCAACAAGCAGAACATCATCCCCGGTCCTGCCCGACTTCAGCGCCGCTTTTTCTTTTCTCCTGTTTATATATTCGATATTATCCTTTATGGACATCTGCTGTCTGACCCTCTTTTCTGTCAGCTGTTTTTGCCATGCCTGAGCACGTCATCATAATTATTAACGGTTTTAATGGTTTTCCCGTTTTTATCAGTGAAACGGGACTTACTGATCACAGACCTCCTGCCGTCCGTCGACAAAACTTTAATCCGCGTAAACTTATATTCGCCAGTCTTCTGGCGGACATAAACGCCTATCTGCCCTTTTTTCCTGCATATGCTTGAATTAAAGATGATAAGCCCCATTGCGTCGGACGTGATCACTTCCACATCCGCGACACGCGTACTGTCAAAGCGTTGATAATAATAATTCGTTTTCACGATCAGCATGGCATCGCTGCTGTATTTGATTTTTTTTATGTAATATACAGTTCCCTCTATTGTCTTTTCCTTATTGATCCGTACGGAAACCTTATTGCCAAATTTATATCGTTTCAAATTATCTTCAGGGACAAAGCATACAATGTACCACGCAGATCGATCCGATACCTTAAACAGCGGATCGCCGGTCGCCGCGATTCCGGATTCCAGCTTCATTACATTACCATTGTCGAGGTTCCTGTAGAAGCGTTCTCTTTTCTTCTTCATGGTCGCCGGAGTCAGTTCTCCTTCATAACCGTCAACGTAGTAAGAAACGATTCCTTCCGCCTGCGTCTTGTACGAAGGCACCCTGATCGCCGAACTGCCGAGCTTCTCAAGAATATTTTTATATCTTATCTGAGGCTCCTCACTTCCGTTTCCGTTGATATCCATGACTTTGACGCCCTTTCTGACCAGCGCGCCCTCTTTTATATACCGATTCTCTATCCCGCCTTTATCTGCCAGGTATACTTTCTCTTTTCTGACAAAATAACCCGTCGATGTATCCATCGTCCGAAGTCGGCCGTATTGTACCGTATAATCTCTCGTCAATGCGCCGGTCACCTTCGGAAGCACATAAATCAAAACATATAAAACGATAAGTGCCGCAAAAAACAACAAAACCGGCCTTTTTCTAATATTATTCATAGTACCTTAGAGATTATTTTACAACAATTCAAGCACTTTTTCCATTACTTTCTGTTCTTCTTTACTTAAACATTGGTGATTCTGCACAAAATCATTAAAAAGATCCGGCCGCAATTTCTTTGTCAGCTTGAGCGCCTCCTCAAACTTCCATAAACGGATTTTTTTATGGTTGCCGCTCAAAAGGACCTCCGGAACGTCAATCCCCCGAAACGACCGCGGCTGCGTATACTGCGGATATTCCAAAAGACCGGAATACACAGATTCCTCCAGCGCCGCATCTCTGCTGGCCAGCACTCCCGGTACAAGCCGCGCGACCGCATCCATAAGAATCATCGCCGGAAGTTCTCCGCCGGTCAGAATGTAATCACCGACTGAAACCTCTTCCGCCTTCCAGTAATCGAGCACACGCTGATCGACACCCTCATAGTGTCCGCAAAGGATCACCAGTTCCTCCTCATGAGACAGCTCCAATATAAGTTCCTGATCAAGCAGCCGCCCTCGCGGTGACATGTACAGAACCCTTTTTTCAGCTGCCCCGACCGATTCCATCGCATCAAAAATCGGCTGCGGCGTCATCAGCATGCCGCGGCCTCCGCCAAACGGATAATCATCTGCCCTTTTATGTTTATTGTCGCTGAAATCCCGGATATTGACAAAGTTAAAACCAATCAGCCCGTTCTGCTCCGCCCGGCCGGTCATACTCAGCGACATCGGAGCAAACATTTCGGGAAACAGTGTCAGTACATCAAAATGCAATCTACATCATCCCTTCTATCAGTTCGACCGTCATCACGCCCCGCTCCGTATCGATATCTTTAACAAAGGCGTCCACCGCCGGTATATAAAAATCCTGCTTTCCGCCGTTTTTTTCTCTTCCGGCGCGTTTTACCACATAAAGATCCTGTGGTCTGTCCGTCAAAACGTCTTGCAGCACGCCGAGCACTTCTCCGCTGCGCCGGTCAACAACGTCCATTCCGATCATGTCCCGGATATAAACGGAGCCGTCATCCTTTTCTTCAAGCTCCGACTCATCCATGAACACTTCATTCCCGCGCAGTCTTTCGGCAGCGTCCCGGTCATTCACACCACGAAATTTCACGACCACCAGATTTTTTCGGTAGCGTACTTTTTCAACAGTCATTTCTGTATTTTTAACCGTCACCGTTTTTGTTTTTTCGAATCTTTTCGGATCGCCGGAGTAACTGTAAATCTTCACTTCACCCTTCAGACCCACGGCACCGGTGATTTTTCCGATAATGATTTTCTCCATATTTTCTGCCTTTATCCCTGCATTGTCCTGATTCAAAAACAGGGCCTGTCGTTGGCGGCAATCTGAAACTGCAGCCCGAGGCCCTTTTTTATTCATTCCTGAAAATAGTGATCCGGCGGTCTTTCTGATTCATTAGACGGCGGATCTCATTCTGACGGATCTCTATCAATGACCGCTTCACCGCCTGAAACGATTTCCACAGAGACCCGTTTTTTTTGCTTCGCGGCAGCGGCCATGACCACCGTCCTGAGAGCCTTTGCAATCCGGCCCTTTCTTCCGATGACCTTGCCCATGTCGCTTTCCGCGATCTGCAGCTGAACAATATTGTTATTGCTGTGACGATCACTCTCTTCCGTGACTTTTATCTGGTCCGGGTTGTCCACCAACGCTCTCGCGATGATTTCAACTAATTCTGTCATGCACGATCACCGCCCGCTCTTATTCAATAATACCCGTTTTCTTAAAAATCGCTCTGACTCTGTCTGTTGGCTGTGCGCCGTCTGCAAGCCATTTCCGGGCTTTTTCCGCGTCAACCTTAATATCATTCGGCTCTACCATCGGATCAAGATATCCGATCTGCTCGATGAATCTTCCGCTGTTTGCTGTTCTTGAATCCGCAACGACGATTCTATAAAAAGGTTTCTTGTGCGCACCCATACGTTTAAGTCTGATCTTTACCATAACTTATTTCCCTCCTGCTAAAAATTAATTAGATAATATCATTAATCATATATTAACGTCGTCAAAACATACCTCTGAAAAGGCCGCTCTTTTTCAAAGCGCCCGGTTTCATAAATTTTTTAACCAGTTTTTTGGTCTCCTCATATTTTTTAATGACGTTATTTACATCGCTGACGGTATGCCCGGAACCGGCTGCAATTCTTTTCCTTCTGCTTGCATTCAGAATCGCCGGATCATCCCGTTCTTTCTTTGTCATCGACTGAATGATGGACTCCATCTGTCGGAACTGCCGTTCACCTTCCTCGATGTCTTCCTCTTTTACATTACTGCCGCCCAGTCCCGGGATCATACTGATCACTTTGCCGAGTCCGCCCATCTTCTTGACCTGTGCCATCTGATCAAGATAATCGTCCAGTGTGAACTGATTCTTCCTGAGGCGTTCTTCCAACTTGGCCGCCTGCTCTTCATCATAGGCCTGCTCAGCAGTTTCAATCAGTGTGAGCATATCACCCATGCCGAGGATACGGCTGGCCATGCGTTCCGGATGAAACGGCTCAAGCGCGTCGTATTTCTCTCCTGTACCCATAAACAGGATCGGCTTGCCGGTAACTTTCTTCGCCGAAAGTGCCGCGCCGCCTCTTGAATCGCCATCCATCTTGGTCATAATGATCCCGTCGATGCCGAGTTTCTCATTAAATCCCTTCGCGGCGCTAACCGCGTCCTGGCCTGTCAGCGCGTCGACCGCAAGAAGCACCTGATGTGGCTTCACTTCTTTCTTCATGCGCGAAAGCTCATCCATCAGTTCCTCATCGATCTGCAGCCGTCCGGCCGTGTCAATCAGCAGCACATTGTAGCCTTTCAGGTCCGCTTCTTCTCTGGCCGCTTTAGCTATACGCACCGGATCTTTTTCCTGCCGATCTGCGTAAACCGGTGTTTTGACCGCCTTTCCGATGACTTCAAGCTGATCGATCGCGGCAGGCCGCTGAACGTCACAGGCCGCTATGTAAGGTTTCTTTCCGGTCTGCTTCAGCCACGACGCGAGTTTTCCACACGTCGTCGTTTTACCGGTACCCTGAAGACCTGCAAGCATAATCGTCGTAAACCCGCTGGATGAATACGTCAGTTTGGTTCCTGTACCTCCCATCAGCTCGATCAGCTTGCCGTTTACGATCTTAATGACCTGCTGAGCCGGCGTCAGCGATTTCATGACCTCTTCACCCATGCACTCGTCTTTAATCTCCGCGACAAATTCCTTTACGACCTTGAAGTTGACATCGGCTTCAAGCAACGCGAGTTTTACTTCTCTCAGCGCTTTATCGATATCCTTCTCCGCGAGAACTCCTTTTCCCTTAAGGCCGCTGAATACATTCTGCAATTTATCCGATAAACTCTCAAAAGCCATATAATCTCCAGTCACAATGCAGCAAGGTCCGCGACGAGCGACCTGATCTTCTTCAGCTGTTCGCACAGCTCGCGGTCATCTCCGTATTCAAGGAGAAGATGGTCAATCATGCCGCCTGCACGTTCTACCGTGTCATCCGTCTTTATGAATTTTTCCACCAGCCCGAGTTTGCTCTCAAAATCAGCAAGCTGCCGTTCCGCCTTTTTCAGAGAATCATGTACAGCGGCTCTGGAAATCCCCGCATTTTCCGCGATCTCCGAAAGAGTCAGGTTTTCTTCATGATAAAGACGCATAACATGCTGCTTTTTTTCAGTCAACATATTCCCGTAAAAGTCAAAGAGAAGGCTTTCTTTGACAATTGAATTCAAAGCGCGCCTCCTTTCTGTTAAGCCAAAAAGCTTGACACCGTGACATCATATACCGAAAGCGCGTTTTTGTCAAGCATTCCCGACAAAAACGCGCCTTAATCATTCCGGTATTTATTCAACTATTTCCTGAACTCGGAGATGTACGCAATCGTATATGTACCGTTCACTTCCATCAGCGCTTTCAGCTGTTCATACTCAGAGAGAGATTTCTTCTGTGAAAAACCAATCAGTTTCTGAAGAAGTCCGAATGAAGACTTGTTCTCTTTGTAAAGAATATCTTTCACCGGCACACTGGACGCAATATGACGATCTTTCCGGATCGCCTTTATGACGTCATCCAGGGTCCCGATCTCGTCGATCAGGCCGTTTTTCAGAGCCTGTCTGGCTGTATAGACTCTTCCGTCCGCGAGTTTCTTTGTCTCGGGCAAAGGAATTCTCCGCTCTTTTGAGACGATTCCTGTAAACTGTTCATACGCTTCGTCAACCAGGCCCTGCAGAATTTTCTTCTGTTCCGCAGTCAGCTTTTCCGTCGGACTTCCCATCGCCTTATTCTTTCCGGCATGGATTGCCACAGCCTTAACGCCCATTTTCTTCATGAGTCCGGTCAGATCATAAACAGAGCCCATCGTTACGCCGATTGACCCGGTCCAGCAGTTGCGATTCGCGTAGATTTTATCACTGGCCGCTGAAATATAGTAACCGCCTGAAGCAGCTTCCGAAGCCATATATGTATAAACCGGCCGGCCGGTTTTCTTTTGATATGATTTCAGTTTCAAATACATTTCATCGGTCGCGTAAACCTCGCCGCCCGGTGTGTCGACATAAAGAATGATCCCTTTGTTGTGATTATCCCTGATCATCTCATCGATTCGCTTCAAAAGCCATTTCTGATGATATGAATCAGATGACGTTAAACTCAGAGAATCGCTGTCTTCCGTAATCGTGCCTGCAATATGCAGTTCCCCGATGTACGGTTTCCCGACTTTCAGAGAATCAGCGTCGCCGAGAAAAATCTTCCCCGACATACTCCTGTTTCCGGTCAGACCCGGAATAATCACAGATAACGCAATAATCACTGCGACAATCGCCAGAAAAATGAAGAAACCGCGTTTTCCTTTCAATTTTTTTCCGCCCGGCTTTTTCTGATATTCTTTCGGATCGTAGGTGTTCACGACTTTGTCTTTTTTGTCCATCAGTCCTCCTCCGTATCCGTAATGCAGTCCTCAAGATCGACCGGAATTATTATATTCTTCGCGTCTTCCAGACATTCTTCCGGAACATATATTTCAATCTCGCCGACATTACTGCTTCCGAAGAGTATGCCCAGATAATTGGAACTCCCAATATATTTCAGTTCGCTCGGGATTCCTTCCGATCTCAGCTTGGACTGATAAATATCAGCCGTCAGTGTATCATTGATCGTACAGAGGTAGACACCGTCGCGCCACTTGTATTCTTTTTCGCCATCTTGTCCGGCGCATCCTTCACGTCTCCTGAAAATATTCATAATTGATTATCCCTTAGTATGTGGTCCGTGTATTATTGTTGTATCCGTTCGCAGCCTGATTGCTTCCGTATGTTGACGTCCGGCCGTTGTTATTATAGGTGGAACCGTTGTTATTGTAGGTGGAATTCTGACCGTTCTGAACCGTTGAGGACTGTCCGGCTGTTCCGTTGGCCGCGCCGGTACCTGTTCCCGCTCCGGCTGTTCCGCCGGTTGTTCCGCTCGTACCTGTGCCTCCGCTGGCGGTGCCGCCTGTACCGCTGACTCCTTTGCCGTCGTAAAGACCCAGTTTAGCTGAAGGATACCCTTCTCCGTATACGCCGGTATTCGCCTTGATCTGGTTGGAAATCACCGTCACATTTTCAGACACTTTATAATTTTCCTGCTCGAACAAAGCTTTATGAAGTCTTATGACATTTTTGTCCAGCTGCGCCGGGAACACGTATGAAATCCCGTTCAGCGAACCGACCGTTACATTGTACGGCCAGCCAACGCTTTTGTTGATCTCGACCTTGGAAAGACGCTGCGCGAGTGCCAGCAGGTCGTTATTGGATAAATTGGTCTCGCATTGCTTCATACACGTATCCATTACGTCATTCAGTTCACTGAATGAGGCTTTCTTAAGCTTGCCGAGAACCTTTGACATCACAATGCGCATCCGGTTCGTCCGTTTAAAGTCGTCGCCGACGCCTTTCCGGATTCTTCCGTAGGAAACGGCCTGTACGCCTTCAAGTGTCTGAAGACCCGGTTTTTTCACACGCTTATACTTTTTCTGTCCAATGCTTTTGGCCGTTTCTTTAGTATATTTATTCAGCTGCTGGATCTCGGCCTTTTTGACATTTACCTCAATGCCACCGACGGAATTGACCATGTCTGAAACCATCTTAAAGTTAAAAAGCACGTATTTGCTGATGTTCAGATCCGCCGCCTCATTCAGCGTTTTCATCGTGCTTGCCGCGCCGCCGTTGGCAAAGGCACTGTTCACTTTCTCATAGGTTATCGTTCCGTTGATACGGAGATAGGTATCTCTGTAAACGGAAATCAGGTTAACCTTCTTAGTTTTCTCATTCATGCTGACAATGACAATGCAGTCGGTGTTGGCGCCCTGAAGATTCTTTTTCTTCATATTCCGCGTATCAACGCCCAGCAGCACGATATTGGCGTATCCGTCCACGTCAACACAGGACAGGTTTTTCGGGTCAACAGAAACCCGATTGATTTTATCCAGTTTGCTGTTTACATACATTCTGTAAGCCGTGTACGCAGTCACCCCGAGAACAGCGACAACAATCAATATGACAATCAATATCTTCTGCCATCGCTTAAGACCTGCTTTTTTTACATTTTTACCGAATGTCAGCGTTTCTTTTCTCTTTTTGAAAAAACCGGCGAATCCCGCGCCCCCCGCAGCTGCGGCGGCCTTTTTCCGAGCTGCTTTTTCTGCTCTCTTTTCAGCCTTGCGGGTTTCTTTTTCGTACTTTTTAGTCGCTGCCTGGATCTGCTTTTCACGATCCCTTTCCGCCTTTGACGGTGCCGCTTTCATCGGTGCCGCTTGCGCCGGTTTCTGCACAGTCCCGGCTGATGCTCCCGCCGCCGGCTTCTTCTCAGCCTTTGCGGCTGCTTCCGGCGTCTGGTTACGGACATCGTTTCCTGCAGTAACTCCAGGCTTTCCCTCATTGTTTTTCTTTAAAAAAGCGCTGCTTCCGGCCGACGACTTTTCGGCCTTCGCAGACTCGGCTTTTTTCAGCGCCTCCGCTGCTTTTTGCTTCTCAATTCTATCGTATTTTCTGCTTCGCATGATTTCCTCCGCTACGCATGAACTGTTTACCGAACAAATTTAGCTAATTTGCGGCAGCACTTTTCTTAGAGGCTTCCTTCTTTGCTTTGCGTTCCGCTTCCGCCCGGTTCGCCTCTTCAAGCTCCTTCTCACGCTTTTTCTTCATTTTCTTTCTCTTGGCTGCATCTTCTTTCTTTATCATCTCATTATAATAATCTGCCGCGCTGTCGACATCACTGTCGTAGATCATTTTTCCCTGTTTCATCACGATTCCCCGCTTACAGAATTTTTTCGCTGTATCCGTTGAATGCGTTACAAGAAGGAACGTGACCTTTTTCTCGTCGATCAGTTCTCGTACGGCCTCCAGACATTTCCGCCTGAAGGATACGTCTCCGACCGACAAAGCCTCATCTACAATCAGAATCTCAGGGTTGATGTTCACGTTAATCGCAAAACCCAGCCGAGCTTTCATTCCGCTGGAATACGTCCTTACCGGCTGATCCATATATTCACCGATTTCCGCAAATTCCTCCACATCGGGTTCGATTTTCTCAATTTCCTCATTCTGCATGCCGAGCAGCTGGCATCGAAAATATATATTTTCTCTTCCCGTAAACTCCGAATCAAAACCTGCTGTCAGCTCCAGCAGCGCGCTGACCCTGCCGTCGACCATTATTTCACCGTCCGTCGGATACGCAACGCCGGTAATCAACTTCAGGAGCGTAGACTTCCCCGCTCCGTTCCGGCCAAGCAGCGCGACCGCCTCTCCGTCGTGAATCTGAAAAGTAACGTCGTTGATTGCCTTTCTTGTTTTGCAAACCGTTTTTTTTCTGAAAATCGAACGAAAACGTTCTTTTTCGTTCTTAAACAACTTATATGTTTTATTAACATTCTTAAATTCGATAACAGCTTTTCTGCCGGCAAATTCTTCCGGATCATAAGCCGGCTTTTCTTCTGTTTTCGGAGCCACGTTCTCTTCCGTTCCTTTTTTCTTATCCATAACCGACACCTCCGCAGTATTACAATACGTCCGGTATATCTTCCTTCAGTTTGGAATATGCCCAGACTGCCAAAACACACATAATCCCCAGCACAATGAAATACTTTCTCATTTCATCCGGGGTTTGCCAGAACCATCGGTGATAAATCAAAACATTTCTGAACCCGTTTACACAAATCGTGACCGGGTTGAAAAGCATGATTCGTTTGAGAAGATCCTGCTCTATAGAATTAACGTCATACATGATGCCCGACATCCAGAACAACGCTGTCGTGACAGCTTTTACAAGGTTAAGAAAATCCTGGCTCATCGCCGAAAGCATCGCTGAAAACAGTGACCACGCCGTAAAAAACATGAACATCAGCAGATTATAAAACGGCAGCTCCAGATAGTATATCGTCGGTTTGTCCCCATACAATATAAAAATCAGGATCATTACGAGCTGCAGACAAATATTCACAAATAACTGAGACATGCTGACAAAGGTCGGGATTGTATCGACCGGATACTTGATCCTTGTAACCAGATACCGGTATTTCCGAATAGACCCGGCGCCGGCTGTAAGCGTATTGCTCATATAAAACCAGGGAATGAACCCGGCGAGCATCCAGTAAAAAAACGGATAGCCGTTAATCGGCCTTCCACTTCTGATTCCAAATGTAAAACCGAACCAGAAAACAAAAATCGTAACAGCCGGTTTGATGATCGCCCATGCCCATCCAAAGGCTGTTCCTCTGTATGTCTTGATCACATCGGTTCTGGCCAGTTTAATCAGCTGCCTCCGAAACTTGATATGATCTATGATAATTTCCTTCAATGCATCTATCAAAAAATTCCCTCCGTGACCTGCTCCCACCACCTGGCCTGATGGCCTGAAGCGGGGGATTTCCTGCGTATTCTATGTTAAATATTAGAAAATTATATCACAGCATTCAATAAAAAACAACTTTCACAGACCCCGACAACTCGAGGCTCGTGCAATTTCAATCTCTGATATGTTACAATAGAATCATACAATAATCAATTATTTTCACAAAAATCAAGTATTTTAGCAGTCTGAACAATTCGGGAGGTGCACCTTTGACTTTTAATCACTATATACTCGCATCCCAGTCGCCCCGGCGCTTTGAAATATTAAAAAAACATAATATATATCCTTCTGTTATGCCGGTGGACGTCGACGAAACGCTTCCGCCCGGCATCCGTGTCCGCGACGCGGTCATGTTCCTCGCCCTGAAAAAAGCAGCCGCCGCCTG
>ONJN01000162.1 GCA_900318155.1 uncultured Eubacteriales bacterium | reverse complement strand
CTGGCGGACGGCAGCAAATACCCTGCTCAGCTGGTCATCATGTCCACCGGTATGCGCCCGTACACGGCGCTCGCTGAGGCCGGCGGCATTCAGGTCGGCAAACTCGTTGAGGTAGACGGCAATATGCGCACGAGCGCGCCGGATGTCTACGCGGCCGGAGACTGCATCGAGGTTTACGGACAGCAGCAGGCATTCTGGGGACAGGCGCTTGAAACCGGCCGCATCGCCGGCGCCAACGCCTGCGGTGAAGCGCTTGAATACGAGGCGATCGGAAGCGCCATGGTCATCAACGCGATGAACACCGGCATCTTTGCCCTCGGAACGAACGGCAAAGACCCGGACAAAAAGTTCCGCACGGTCGAGTTCAAAGATACGCAGAGACACAACTATGAAAAATACTATTTCTATAACAACGTTCTGGAAGGCGTCATCCTCATCGGCGATACCTCCCGCATGATCGAGCTCACTGAAAAGATCGAGTCGCACGCAACCTATAAAGAAATTTTCGGAGCATAATTTAAGAGATTATCGGACATAATCCGAAGCTAAACTTAGTAATAATAATGGAGCTGTTGCATAAAACAGCTCCATTACATTTCAGTCAACGATTCACCGGAATCAATCCTTTATATTTACAAGATCATCAACGACCAGTCTTGTTATATCATCATTTGAGATCTCACTCATCGCCACCAGACGGTTTGCCTGATTCGTCATGGCTTTTTCAAAGAAGTTCCGAACCTCCCGTCCATTTGCAAAACCTTCATCCCGTTTCGCAGCATCCTCGGCGAACCGGGTACGAACGTATTGAAAACATTTATCGTCGTACGTTATATTGCTTTCGGCACAAAGACTTTTAAAAATCCCGGCCATCTCTTCCGGCGTGTAATCATCAAAATGAATGTATTTGTTGAATCTCGAACGAAGTCCCGGATTGGAATTCAGAAACTCATTCATGAGTTCGGGGTATCCCGCAACGATAACGATCAGGTCATCACGATGATCCTCCATTCCTTTCAGAAGCGTTTCAATCGCTTCCTGCCCGAAATCCGTTTCTCCCTTATGCGCGGTCAAAGCATAGGCTTCATCGATAAACAGAATACCGCCAAGGGATTTCTGAATCACTTCCTGAACCTTCAGTGCTGTCTGTCCGATGTATCCGCCAACCAGTCCGGAACGATCCACCTCAACCAGGTGCCCGCGGGAAAGAATACCTAATCTATAGTAGATTTTAGAAAGCAGTCTTGCTACAGTCGTTTTGCCTGTTCCGGGATTTCCGGTAAATACCAGATGCAGTGACACCGCAGGTTGAGGGATCCCTCGTTCTTCCCTGATTTT
This sequence comes from uncultured Eubacteriales bacterium, assembly GCA_900318155.1. Classification (GTDB taxonomy): domain Bacteria; phylum Bacillota; class Clostridia; order Peptostreptococcales; family Anaerovoracaceae; genus Aminicella. The sequence goes on along the minus strand of ONJN01000162.1, from coordinate 3,253 downwards.
TCTGATTTTAACAAGATTGATCAGCGAGTTTACATCCGACTTTACGTCCTTCAGCCCCACCAGAGAATTCAGTTTTTCCAGCAGTACCTCCAGGGATTCAGTGCCTTCTTCTTCGTAATAGACAAAGTCTTTTTCTTCATAGTCTTTTTCTTCCCGTATCTGAGCAACATCGGTGTTGCCACCAGCTGTGACACCATCGTTATTCTTAAGCTTCCACCGACTCACGTCCCATCCGTCCAGCCACTGATTTTCATCGAACGACAACTCTTCACCTTTATAATAGTCAGAATTCTGATTGACGTAATCATACATTCTTTTCATACAGCGGCTATAGTACGCAAATTCGGATTGGTTTATATCATCATCCCACTGGATAAGAATCGCACCAAGCCCATGAAAACTATCAAGCAAAACTTTAGACGGGGGCGTATTGTACTTTATTCCTTTACGCTTAAAATATTTTTCTGCTTTAACAGTTGTTATAAGACAGAGAGGGATTTTGTCAGCGAAATCCCCATCGTCAAGTTCATTGTCAGATAAATACTTCGCAAACTCATCACTGCCCATCAGAGTTCCTCTGTTTTTTATGTATTCAAAGAAATCATTTGCATCCATCAGTATTTTGTTATCCGGGGTGACCGGTAAAATCTCATTGATAAAGGCAATCTCGTAATCGTCCAGCTTATTGTCAGCAGACATCACGTGTGCAAGAAACCTGTGCAATTCAAGGATATAAACATCACACAGACTGAGATCTCCCGGTCTGCCATAGCTCCCTGCTACTCCAAATCCGGCTTTCTCCGTACTCTTCAACATATGCAGTATGGCCGACAGCATCATTTTTGCTCTATGTATTACATTCTGATGAGATAACATCTTTAATCCTCCTGATGTTTCATCTTCCATTACCTCATATTTTCTCTATTAGCGATAATTGTATCATTCAAGTGTTTTACTGACAATATCTGAAGAAAACTCTCATTATTCCCATACCGCCTTCAGAAATAAAAAACCGGAACAGTGTACTATGTTCCGGGTGAATGCACGATATTTCTATATTTTCGGGAATGAAAGTGTATTCAGCCAGCGCCCGTCTCAGAGCCGACTGTATAATCACCAGCATACCTTACATTTCTTCAGATGTTTTTTCTTTGCCGCTTTTTCAGTTACCTTGTAGATCTTTTTTGACCGTTTCAGCGTACGGCACTTTTTGGTTCGATGGTACTTCTTGCTGTATGTAGCGTAAAAGACCTTCCTGGCTGCGGCATGTACAGTATATGTTACACTATATTTCTGTGTGGCCGGCGCGGCAGCCTGATGCATTACCGGTACGGCAGCCGGCATAAAGCTGACCATCAGAATCACCGCCAGAACGATCATGACAATCTTAATAATCAGTTTCTTTTCTTTCATATATCCTTCCATCCGTCCTTTCTTCTTTTGCAGCAGAATAATTCCCTTTTTAAATAGTATATCATATTACCGAATCCATTATAATAGCTACATGCCTAAATTTTCCGTCTTTTCCCTATAGCTGCTTTGCATTTTTTTGTCCGAAATCGAATCGATATTCCTTTCCGCACAAATAGAAATATTTAACATTATGGAGAAACTCAGAATTGTCGTTACAACAGCAACAAAGCAGGCCCACAGTAAAGCAATCCAGCAACAAAGCAGGCCCGCCGTAAGATAAATCAATAAAAAAACAGATCCGCAATAAGGCAGATCTGTAAAAAATGGAGATAAGGGGATTCGAACCCCTGACTTCCTGATTGCGAACCAGACGCTCTCCCAACTGAGCTATACCCCCGCAATGTCCGCGCAGAGATTCCGCACGGACGCTTAACACAATAATTATATATCAGTCCGGCTCCGGTATCAAGGGGTCGGCATCGAAATACGAAGAAAAAAACGATTATTTCTGACTTTTCTCCGCAGTCCACATGGCCGTATGAATACGATGATCGATAATCATCGCACGCACAGCTGATCCGGGAATATTCGAACATTTCCGAACATTATCGAACCATCCGGAGCATTCGGACACGTCCGCGACTGTCAGAATCCGGACAGTCCCTGATTAAACTGATTAAAACCAGTCCTCGCTTCGGATCGCCGCCTGCGCGGCTGCCAGGCGCGCGATCGGTACTCGATACGGAGAGCAGGAAATGTAATTGATCCCGATGGCATGACAAAACTCCACACTTGTGGGATCGCCGCTCTGTTCGCCGCAAAGCCCGATTTTAATATTTGACCGGCTCCTGCGTCCCTTCTCGACCGACATTTTGATTAGCCTGCCGACGCCTTCGCAGTCCAGCGTTTTGAACGGATTGCTTTCCAGCACGCCGAGTCGGATATAATCTTCGATTAGTTCTTCGGTATCATTTTCCGAAAAGCCGTATGTCATCTGCGTCAGATCATTGGTCCCAAGCGAGAAAAATTCAGCATGCCTTGCCAGATCGTCCGCGATGATCGCGGCCCGCGGAACTTCGATCATTGAACCGACCTGGTAATCGATTTTTGAATTTCTTTCCTTCATCACTCGCTCCGCCGTGCTGACGACCGTATTCCGCACAGCTTCCAGTTCCTTCTCCGAACTGACAAAAGGAATCATAATTTCCGGTTCGATCTCGATCCCCAGTTCCAGATTGACCTCGATCGCCGCCGAAATGATCGCTTCCGTCTGCATTTCAGCAATTTCCGGATATGTGACCGCCAGGCGGCAGCCCCGGTTTCCAAGAACCGGATTCGACTCACGGATCGAAGCCGCTTCCATCTTAATATCGTTCACGGTCAGCCCGATCGCCTCCGCGATCCTGTGCATCTCCGACTCCGTTTCCGGCAAAAAAGCGTGAAGCGGTGGATCAAGCAGCCGAATGTTCACCGGATTATCCCGCATAGCTCCATAAATCCCTTTGAAATCCTGACGCTGCTTCGGCAGGAGTCTGGCCAAAGCCTTCCTCCTCTCTTCCTCCGACTGCGCAAAAATCATCGTTCGGAACGTGTGAATGCTGTTCTGGTCAAAGAACATATGCTCCGTCCGGCATAAACCGATTCCCTCAGCGCCGAGCTCCGCGGCGTGAACCGCGTCGGCCGGCGTGTCCGCGTTGGTCCTGACTTTCATTGTACGGTACTCATCAGCCCAGGACATGATTTTACTGAAGTATCCGGAAAGATCGGGCTCGATCGTGCGGATCCGGCCGTCATAGATAAGACCCTTTGTTCCGTTCAAAGAAATCCAGTCGCCCGGCCG
>ONJN01000069.1 GCA_900318155.1 uncultured Eubacteriales bacterium | reverse complement strand
CTTGCGCCGGCGATCATCGACGCGATGCATAAAGCGGTGGATGAGATGGCGGCCAGAGAGACTTTCCGGGGCTACGCGCCGGATCTCGGCTATGATTTCCTGAGAAAAGCTATTTCGGAAGGGGATTATGTGAGCCGCGGCTGCGATATCGCAGCTGACGAGATTTTTGTATCAGACGGCGCGAAGTGCGATTCCGGAAATATCCAGGAGATTTTTTCGGACGACTGTCGGATTGCGGTCTGTGACCCGGTTTATCCCGTATATGTGGACAGCAATGTCATGGCCGGGCGCACCGGCGAGTATGACCCGGAAGGGGGCCTGTGGAGCAATGTCATCTACATGCCGTGTCTTGAGGAAAATGATTTTGTGCCGGAACTCCCGGACGAAAAGCCGGATCTGATTTATCTCTGTTTTCCGAACAACCCGACCGGGTCGGTTCTGACAAAGGATCAGCTGCAGGTCTGGGTCGATTACGCGAACAGTGTGGGCGCCGTCATCATCTATGACGCGGCGTATGAAGCCTACATTTCTAATGACGATGTTCCGCATACGATTTACGAATGCAGCGGAGCGCGCACCTGCGCGATCGAGCTCAGGAGTTTTTCAAAGAACGCGGGATTTACGGGCGTCCGTCTCGGTGCGACGGTTGTGCCGAAAGATCTGGAAGTCGGCGGTGTCAAAGCGCACGCGCTGTGGGCACGCCGTCACGGTACAAAGTACAACGGAGCGCCGTATATCATTCAGCGCGCGGGTGAAGCGGTGTACACGCCTGAATGCCGTGCACAGCTGAAAGAACAGATCGATTACTATATGAATAACGCTGAAATAATCCGTGAAGGACTCACTTCCGCCGGTTATGATCTTTCCGGCGGCGTGGACGCGCCTTATATCTGGCTTAAGACACCGGATGGAATAGAATCATGGGCTTTTTTCGATCTCCTCCTGAAAAACGCGAATGTGATTACCACTCCGGGATCCGGGTTCGGACCGAGTGGCGAAGGCTTTGTCCGTCTGACAGCATTTGGCACGCATGAAGATACTGAAGAGGCGGTTCGCCGGATCACCAGCCTTTAAAGCCACGGATATTCAATCATTTGAGACAGCCTGAGGCCGGATGGCCGTAAGGCTGTTTTTCACTATTTTTCGCCTTTTCTTTATACCCGGCCGGATGCGCATCCCGGAAGTGCCCGTTCTGATGGCTGAAAGAGCCGGTTTCGTTCGGGAACGGAAGAAACGTGCTTCAAAAAATATGGTATAATTAAATGGGTCGCTTGACAAAATACTTTAGTATGTTAATATAATAAAGTGATAAAGCAATAAAGCAACAAAGTGTCTCGACAGGTTTACTGTATATATAAGGAGGGATTCATCCGTGACCGGAATTGACAGCAGTAAAATGAGTATCGCGGAGCGGGCGCGGCTGAGGCTGCACGAGCTTTACCGCAGATACGGATATTCAAGATATAAAATGGATAAATTCGAGGAATATGAGTTCTATCTCCGATATAAAGATTTCCTTGAAACAGAAAGCATCATCGCGTTCAGCGATGCAAACGGGAGGCTGATGGCGCTGAAGCCCGATCTTACTTTGTCGATGGTGAAGAATTTCAGGTACACTGCCGGATGCGTGCAGAAACAGTTTTACAGCGAAAATGTTTACCGGTCGTCCAAAGCCAACCGTATGCACCGGGAAATCATGCAGACCGGGCTTGAATGCATGGGCGATCTTGATGTTTATCAGCTTGCGGAGGTGACGCTGATCGCGGCGATGAGTCTTGCGACGGTATCGGACGAATATGTGCTGCAGGTTTCGCACATGGGACTGGTCCGCGATCTGATGGATTCTGTTTCGGATGAGGATGTGCGCAAAGATTTAATCCGCTGTCTTGGTGAAAAGAACCGGCATGAGATGAAAGCGATCTGTGAGGAGCAGGGAATCGGCCGGAATGTGATTGAAGCTCTGGAGACGCTGATTTCGACATATGGGTACTTTGACGAGATTATCGGCGGGCTTGAAGCGATGCCGCTCGGTGAAGAGGGCAGAAACGCGCTGGAAGAGCTGCGCAGTATCTTCGCGGTAATCGATGAAAGCGGGCTTTCCGAAAAAGTGAAAATTGATTTTTCAATCGTTAACGATATGACCTATTACAGCGGAATTTTGTTTCAGGGCTTTGTGAATGGCGTGCCGCAGAGCGTTTTGTCCGGCGGACGATACGATAAGCTGGTGGAGCGCATGGGCAGGCAGGGCGGAGCCGTCGGATTTGCGGTTTATCTGGATTACCTGGATCTGCTTGAGCTGAATGAAAGCAAGAATGACGTCGATGTCGTTCTGATTTACAATCAGGAAGACGAGCCGGCGGCGGTTTACCGGGCAGCCAGCGCGATCCGTGAAGGCGGAGAGGAAATCCTTATTGAGAGGAACATCCCGTCCAGGATGACCTTTGGCAAAGTCGTGCAGATGGTGAACGGCGTGCCGAGGGAATTGTCCGGAGAAGAGATCGCGGCTTTGACGAAAACGGATCATGAAACGGCACAGCGGAGGTGACATCGATGAGTAATAATGAAAGAAAAATGATTAAAGTCGCGCTTCCTAAAGGCCGGCTGGGGGATCAGGTGTATGAAATGCTTGAGAAAACCGGCTACGAATGTCCTGAGATCAAAGAGGGAAGCCGGAAACTGATTTTTATTAATGAGGAAAAAGGCGTCAGCTATTTCCAGGTCAAGCCGACAGACGTTGTTAAATACGTAGAAAGAGGCGCGGCCGATGTGGGAATCGCGGGCAAAGACATTATGCTGGAATACGATCCGGATATTTACGAGTTACTTGATCTGAACATCGGTAAATGCCGGATGTGCGTGGCCGGACCGAAGGGCTGGCACGATGACGTGGAGCGTACGCTGAAGGTCGCGTCCAAGTTTACGAACATCGCGCGTGATTTTTACGCGCGTAAAGGGCGGGACATCGACATGATCAAACTGCACGGTTCGATCGAACTGGCTCCGATCGTCGGTCTTTCCGATGTCATCGTAGATATTGTGGAAACCGGAAATACACTGAGAGATAATGACCTGGAGGTCGTGGAGACCATTGTGCCGATCAGTGCGCGCCTGATCGCCAATAAGGCGGCGTTCCAGTTTAAGACAAAGGAAATCGAAGATATGCGTGATGCGCTAGCAAAGGAGGTACAGGACTGAGATGAGTTCTTTTCTCGACAGAAGGTTTGCCGATCTTGAAGAATATACGCCCGGTGAACAGCCGAAAGACACCGTTTACACCAAACTGAACACCAATGAATCGCCTTATCCGCCGGGACCGGAGACGATCCGCGCGGTGACGGACACGGAACTGGCAGGCCGGCTGAGGCTCTACTCGGACCCGGATTCCGTGAAGCTGAAGGACGCGCTCGCGGGAAGGTATGGGGTCTCGCGTGAAAACATCTTTGTTTCCAATGGATCGGATGATATTCTGAATTTTGCTTTTATGGCGTTCGGGCAGGACGGCGTCGCTTTCCCGGCAATCAGTTACGGTTTTTATGAAGTCTTCGGGGCACTGCACCACAGAGCGTGTGAAATGATCCCGCTGAAAGACTGGTTTGTGATTGATGTGGATGATTACAAAGGCATCGGAAAAATGGTCGTACTGGCAAATCCGAACGCGCCGACCGGAAGGGCGCTGACCCGGAAACAGATCGCGGAGATCGCGGCGAGCAACCCGGAGCATATGGTCGTAATTGATGAGGCGTACGTGGATTTCGGGACAGAATCCTGTGTTCCTTTGACGAAAGAGTATGATAATATTCTTGTTGTTCAGACTTTTTCAAAATCCAGGAGTCTTGCGGGAGCAAGGCTGGGTTTTGCTGTCGCGTCGGCGCCGGTGATCGCGGATCTGGAGAAAATCAAATATTCAACAAACCCGTACAACGTCAACAGTGTATCGTGCGCGGCGGGTGTCGCGGCGATTGCGGAGGATGAGTATTATCAGGCGAACTGCCGCCGGATCATGGAGACCCGGGAATGGGCGGTGGAGGAATTCAAAAAACTGGGGTTTGAAGTCGTGCCGTCGCTGGCGAACTTTATTTTTGTGACTACCAGCCGCATTGACGGAGAAGAGCTCTATCTTAAGCTGAAAGAGAGGAAAATTCTGATTCGTCATTTTGATAATCCGGATCGGTGCGAATATAACCGTGTAACGATCGGGACGCCGGAAGAAATTCAGATTCTTCTGGATGCGATCGTGGAAATACTGGCGGAAAAAGAAGAATAGGAGGGAGGACAGATGCGCAGCGCAGGTATAAAGCGAAAAACGACGGAGACAGAGATCGATCTGAGGCTGGAACTTGACGGCAGCGGAAAGAAGGAAATTGATACGGGATGCGGGTTTCTGGATCATATGCTGGAGTTGTTCGCGCGGCATGGACGTTTTGACCTGAAGGTGATCTGCAGGGGTGACACGCATGTCGATTATCATCACACGACGGAAGACATCGGCATCGTGCTCGGCGAAGCTTTTGCGGAAGCGCTGGGTGACAAACGGGGAATCGTCCGCTATGCAGACATTATTCTTCCAATGGACGAGACGCTGATGATCTGCGCGGCGGATATTTCCGGCCGCGCATACCTGGGATATCAGGTTGAGATTCCAAGTCCGACCGTCGGTGACTTTGACACCGAACTGGTGAATGAGTTTTTCCTCGGTTTTGTGCGTAAATCGGAGATGACGCTTCATTTTAAACAGCTGGCTGGTGAAAACACGCACCATATAATAGAAGGAATGTTTAAAGCATTTGGCCGGGTCATGGCTGCCGCTGTGAAAATCGATGAGGAGCATAAAAACGAGATCCCGTCGACAAAGGGTCTTCTCTGATGATTTTCCCACAGGAAACATGTGATTTCCTCTAATTCTTTATTGCATTGGAAATGGTTTTTTTGTAGAATATATACAAGTCTGTGTATGGAATTCTGAAGTACCGAACAGGGAAAAAGGATTCCATGCTTGTTTACGTTTTTTGAAGAAAGGAGTTTTGCGTCCATGATCGCGATCGTTGATTACGGAGTCGGGAATATTTTTTCGCTTTACAGCTCGTTTTCCAAGATCGGCGCAGAAGTAAAGCTGACCGGCAGCCGGGATGAGATTGAAGCGGCGGATAAGATTGTGCTGCCGGGTGTCGGGGCGTTTGAGGATGCCGCACGGAAACTGCGGGAGACCGGACTCGGCCGGGTAGTCATTGAACAGGCAGGGAAAGGAAAACCGCTTGTTGGAATCTGCCTGGGGATGCAGCTGCTTTTTGATAAAAGCTATGAATACGGAGAGCATGAGGGTCTGGGCCTTATCCGGGGAAATGTCGTTTCCATGGCGCCGGTCGTTCCGGAAGGATATAAGGTACCGCAGATCGGATGGAATGCGCTTCATTTTCCTGAAAACAAGCAGAAAAACGAGATATTCTGTAATACCAATGAAGGAGATCACGTTTATTTTGTTCATTCTTATTACGGGACGGACTGCGATGATGCCCTGATCGCGACGACCGAATACGGTCCGGAGCTGACGGCGGCTGTCGCTGACGGGAATGTCTACGGACTTCAATTCCATCCGGAAAAGAGCGGGGATGTCGGATTGAATATTTTAAGAGCGTTTTGCGGACTTTGATCCGCCTGTTTATTCCAGCGCGTGTGTGTAGGAGGGTTTATCTATGAAAATTTTCCCGGCGATCGATTTGAGAGGCGGAAAAGTTGTTCGTCTGCTTCAGGGAGATTACAGTAAGGAAACAGTATATAGTGAAGATCCGCTGGCCGTAGCGGAAGAGTTTGAGGCTGCCGGAGCCGAATATCTGCACGTTGTCGATCTTGACGGTGCGATTGACGGAACACAGCCGAATTTTGCCGCAGTCAGTGATATCGTGCAAAGCACCGGGCTGAAAGTGGAGATCGGCGGCGGTATCCGCAACGAGGAAATCGTTGTGGATTACGCACAGGTCGGCGCGCTTCGCGTGATTATCGGCACGAAGGCGATCACAGATCCGGAATTCACCAGGCGCATGATCAAAAAGCATGGCAGTAATGTAGCTGTCGGCATTGACATTGTCGGCACCAAGGTCGCGATTAACGGCTGGACCAAGGTGACGGATACGACGGTGGATGAACTGATTGAGGCACTGATCGACGACGGAGTCAATGCAATCATCTGTACTGATATTGCGAGAGACGGCGCGATGAAGGGCACCAACCTGGAACTGTACAGGAAGCTGGTATCCAATTACGGCGGTTACATCGACATTATGGCGTCAGGCGGGATCTCCACAATGGACGATCTTCGTGCGCTGAATGAGATCGGTGTTTACGGAAGCGTGGTCGGACGTGCTTTGTATAACGGTGCGCTGGATCTCAGAAAAGTTCTCGATGAATTTTCGGAATAGCATGAGGCATGAGGATAGAAGAAAATGATTACCAAGAGAATTATACCGTGTCTGGACGTAAAGGACGGACGTGTCGTCAAAGGCGTTAATTTTCAGGGCCTTTCTGATGTTTCATCGCCGGTCGATCTTGCTTCCTATTACAGCGATCACGGTGCGGACGAACTGGTTTTTTACGACATTACTGCGTCTTTTGAAGGGAGAAAGCTTTTTACTGAGATCCTGCGTGAAGTGGCAGCCAATGTCTTCATACCTTTGTCGGTCGGCGGCGGGATCAATACCGTTGAAGACTTTGACCGCGTGCTGAAGTGCGGCGCTGATAAGGTGTCGGTTAATTCCGGCGCGATCCGCAATCCCGATCTGATTCGGGAAGCGGCAAGGCTGTATGGAGACCAGTGCGTCGTTTTGTCGGTGGACATCAAGCGGGTCGACGGGAAATTTACGGTCTTCTCCAAGGGAGGACGTGAGAATACCGGACTGGATGCGATCGAATGGATCAAGCGGGGCGAAGCTTCGGGTGCCGGGGAGATCGTGGTAAACAGCATTGATACTGACGGCGTGAAGCAGGGATTTGATATAGAAATGCTGCAGGCTGTGGAAGATGCCGTGTCGGTTCCGGTCATCGCGTCCGGCGGCGCGGGAAGCATCCAGGATTTCATTGACCTGTTCAGGGCGATACCTGATATTGATGCCGGTCTGGCTGCGTCGATCTTCCATTTTGGAGAAGTTCAGATCGAAGACCTGAAAACAGAAATGAAACAGGCAGGAATAAATGTAAGGATATAGATATAGAGGATATAATGGAACCGAATGAGACTGTAAAAACAGAAGATATAAAATTTGATGAAAATGGCCTGATTCCGGCGATCGTGCAGGATGCGCGGACAAAGCGTGTCCTGACGCTTGCGTACATGAACAGGGAGAGTCTGGAAAAAACGCTGGAAACCGGGGAAACGGTGTTCTGGTCGCGTTCACGTCAGGAACTTTGGCATAAAGGTGATACGAGCGGGAATTATCAGCACGTTGTCAGCATCATCGCGGACTGTGACCGGGACGCGCTGACGGTACTTGTCGATCCGGACGGACCGGCCTGCCACCTCGGTACGGAATCCTGTTTTGAATATCCTTTGACAGGTGAACCGGACGGCGGTGACAGGGCTTTTTCGCTGGAAACGCTGTACGAGTTGCTGGAGGGAAGAAAGAGAGAGATGCCGGAAGGCTCTTACACATCATATCTTTTTGACAAAGGGATCGATAAGATCCTTAAGAAAGTCGGCGAAGAGAGCACAGAGGTAATCATCGCGGCCAAGGATGATGACAAGGGTGAATCGATTTATGAAATCGCAGATCTCGCTTACCACGTTCTTGTCATGATGGTTCAGCTGGGGATCCGTGTGGAAGATGTCCGTAAAGAACTGGCGAGTCGTCATATCATTGATCATAAGGTGAAACAGGAATACCAGACTGTAGACACCGGGAAAGAATAGAAAAAAACGGTTAATTTAAGAGGCGCTCCGGAGAATGCGTGGGTGCCTTATTTTTATTGTTATGAGTGACAAAGGCGGGGCGCTGTTCCAGCGCCCGGGCCGGAAAGGATCATCATGCTGAAAAATCTGATCAATCCGCGCGGAGATATGAACCTTCATACACACACATGCTACTGTGACGGCCGGGACGCGCCGGAAGATATGATTAAACAGGCAGTATCGCTTGGATTCCGGACACTCGGTTTTTCCGGGCACGGCTACTGCAGCCACGATACTGACGCGTGTATGACCGTTGACGGCGAAGCGGAATACTACCATGAGATCAGGCGCCTCAGGGAAAAGTACCGGGATGTGATCGACGTTCGGCTTGGTATGGAGCGCGATTATTTCAATGAAAATCATTTTTTTACATATGAATATGAGATCGGTTCCGTTCATTATATAGAAAAGGAAGGCGAATACATCTGCGTGGACAACACGGCAGAAATCATGGAGAAGGGGATTGAGGAGCATTTCGGCGGCAGTGTCAGGGCATACGTTGAGCATTATTACGAAACTGTCTCCGATGTTCTGAACAAAACCGGCGCGGATATTGTCGGTCATATCGATCTGGTGAAAAAGTTTAACCGGGGATATCGGTATTTTGATGAGGACGCGGGATGGTACCGCGAATGCGCGATTGAGGCGGTGCGCCGGATCGCGGCGCAGGACACGGCACCGAGAGAGGCGGTTCGGGATCTGATCGGCGGAGGACCGCGGCCTGTGTTCGAGATTAATATGGGCGGTATGGCCAAAGGCTATACGGATCAGCCTTATCCGGCACAGTTTCTGGTTGAGGAAATAGACCGGCTCGGATGCGGGATACTTTTGTCGAGCGACTGTCACGACCGGACAAAAATGAATTATCAGTTCAGTGAGTATAGGGAAAAATACGGAAGAGTTTAAGCAGTGCGGAGAAAAGACGGTATTCAAAAACCGCCAAACCCCGTCCTGATGACGGGGCATTGACGGTTGCGATATTTATTATTAAGAAAGAACGTTCAAAAGAAGATTACTCATCTTTTTGACATCTTTATTATAGAATAATATTCGCGATCCGTAAAGTGAAGTTGCATGTTATTTTTGTGATGCTTTTTGTGATGATAAAACCGGCATTGTTCATATTTTGCGCAAAATTTAATGGTTTTTACGAAAATTGTACGGATTTATTGAAAACAGTTTTTATAAATGGTAGAATATAAAAGATACCGTGACAAAGCCAGGTTATTGTATAGTTTTATTAAGGAGACAGACAGCAACATGAGTGAAAAAAAGACGGAAGCAGCCATAGCTAAAGGCAGTGGTAATAATGGAAGCAACAAGAAAAAGATCGCGCTTATCTGCGGGATTATCGCGGCGATCGTTGTAATCGCGGCGGTTGTGCTTATTGTGAAGAATGACGTGTTCTCAGCGTCCAATTACAGCTATTTACATTATGATAAGTATATAACATTACCGAAGTATAAGGGCCTTGAGTATAAAGTCGATAAAGTAAATGTTACAGATAAGGAAGTCAAGAAGGAAATTGACTCCAGAGTTCAGGCGGCGGCGACAACCAAAGCGGTCAAAACCGGAACGGTAAAGAAAGGCGACACAGTCAATATTTCTTATGTCGGAACGATCAATGGAAAGAAATTTGACGGCGGATCGGCCAACAACACAGATCTGAAGATTGGGTCCAACACGATGATCAAGGGTTTTGAGTCCGGTCTTATCGGAAAGAAGATCGGTTCCAAGACTACGCTCAATCTGATTTTCCCGAAGAACTACGGCTCTGACAGCAGCAGTAAGAAGCTAAGAGGAAAAAAGGTAAAGTTCGTGGTAACGATTAATTCCAAGAGTGTAACGACAGTTCCGAAGTATGATGTCGCGTTCATCAAGGCGAACAGTAAATATACCAATAAAAAGGATTATGAAACGTCCGTCAAAAAGGATCTTCTGAAGAATAAAGAGCAGACCGCGGAGTCGAATGTCAAGCAGAAACTCTGGGGCCAGGTCATTAATAAGGCAAAGGTCAAGAAGTACCCTCAGAAGCAGCTCAATTATGAGGTTACGACGGCCAGGAAGCAGTATGAAGATATGGCCAAAAAGTATTATAATATGTCCCTTGATGATTACATCAAGCAGACAGGCATGACAAAAAAGCAGTTCGAGAAACAGCTCAAGAGCTACAGCAAGAGCACAGTGAAGCAGAAACTTGTCATGAATGCGATTGCAAAGAAAGAGAATATTAAAGTAACCGATAAGGAATATAAGAAATATCTGAAAGATATGCTGAAAAACGCAGGCATGACAGAGTCTCAGTTCAAGAGTCAGTACAACATGACAATTGAAGAATACGGAAATAACAACAATGTAAAAGCGAATCTTCTGTATGACAAAGTGCTTGAGAGAATCAAAAAATTAGGAAAGAAAAAATAAATCGGCGTTGTGAATGAATTTGAGAGGGTGCTGCTGTCTGCAGTACCCTTTAATTCTGTGAGGGAAGGAACAAAGCTGTGAAAGTTCCTCATTTTTGTTTTTTTCATTTATTTATATATAAAGATATAGTAAAATTCCTATAGAAAGATACGAATCTGCTAAGAGGAGAGATAGTATTATGAAATGCCCTTATTGCAATTTTGATGATACAAGAGTAATTGATTCAAGACAGACCGATGAAGGACATGCGATCCGAAGACGCCGGGTCTGCGACAGCTGCGGAAAGCGCTTTACGACTTATGAAAAGGCTGAGCTCATGATCAATATGGTCGTAAAAAAAGACGGACGGCGGGAAGCCTTTGACAGAAATAAAGTGATCGGCGGGATCATACGCGCCTGTGAAAAACGTCCGGTTCCGATGGCTGAAATTGAGAAGATGGGTGAACGGATCGAACGGAAAATCAACAGCCTCGGTAAAAACGAGGTCAGCAGTGATTACGTCGGGGAACTCGTTATGGATGAACTCAGAACCGTCGATCAGGTGGCTTACATTCGTTTTGCTTCTGTTTATAGACAGTTTGCCGATGTCGAAAAATTTGCCGAGGAAATTGATAAAATCAGAATGAGTAATAAGACAAAGACACAGGAAGAGAGCGGTCCGGATGTACTGAGGATCGCGATCGACGGACCGAGCGGAGCGGGAAAGAGTACGGTGGCCAAAGCCGTTGCCGAAAAACTCGGAATTGATTATATCGACACCGGCGCTATGTACAGAGCGGTCGGCTTTAAGATGCTGCGGGAAGGCGTTGGCGCGGAGGATACCGGCCGTGTGGAACGGATGCTTAACGATACGGAGATCGATTTCAGAAGCGGAAGAATCTTTCTTGACGGGGAAGACATCAGTGCCGGTATCAGAACGCAGGAGATTTCAGAAGCGGCTTCCGAATGCGCTCAGATCGGGATAGTCCGGGAGAAGCTGGTTCAGATACAGCGCGATATCGGACACCGGAAGAGCGTCGTTATGGATGGGCGTGATATTGGCACCAATGTGTTTCCGGACGCGCAGTTCAAGTTTTTCCTGACGGCGACGCCGGAAGAGCGCGCGAGAAGGCGCTTTGAGCAGCTCGGGGGAAAAGAACAGGATCTAAGCTATGACGAGGTTCTGCAGGATGTACGCGAACGTGATTACCGCGATACACACAGAGAATTAAATCCTTTGTCGATGGCGGAGGACGCGATTGAGATCGATTCTACGGATATCAATGAAGAAGAAACGATCAATGAAATATATTCCAGAATCACGGCAGAACATTAAAAAATCTTAAGAGACAGACTGTAAAGCCGGTATTCATCGTGAAAAGCGCCGTTTGGTCATTCACGGTGAAGGCTTGTATTACATATTGTTCAATGATATAATTGACTTTGCTGATTTATGAAGGTATAGAGTTGTTTCGGGTGTAGGCATTCATATTATGATCGGAGGCAAAAATGCTGATCAGATATTTGCCTGAACAGGAACGCCCGCTGGAAAAAGCGGTGAGACAGGGCATAGAGACTTTGTCCAATACGGAGCTTCTTGCGCTGATCCTGAATAGCGGAACCAGAAATCTTTCGTCGCTTGATCTTGCGGCTGAGTTGCTTGCGCAGTGTGAGGACGGTCTGATTGATCTTGGCGCGATGGGTTTTGATGAACTGACGGTGATCAGGGGGATCGGACAGAGCAAGGCGGGAACGCTTCTCGCGGCTGTGGAACTTGGGAAGAGGATTGCGTCAAGCAGGCAGCCGGAGCGCACTGCGGTGACGTCGTCTGACGATGTTGCCGGAATGTTCATGGAACGGCTGCGGTATGAGAAACGGGAGCATTTTCTGACGGTTCTTCTGAATACCAGAGGTGAGGTGATCGCTTCGGATGATGTTTCGATCGGTGAACTGTCAAGTACAGTAGTTCATCCGAGAGAGGTTTTTGTCCGTGCTGTCAGAAAGAGTGCCGCTGCGGTGATTTTTGTCCATAATCATCCAAGTGGAGACCCGGAGCCGAGCCGGGAAGATCTGGAAACAACGGATCGGCTGGTCGGAGCAGGAAAACTGCTTGGGATCAGAGTATTGGATCACATCATTCTCGGAGACGGAACGTTCAGGAGTCTTCGTTCTCTCGGACATATCAGCTGACGGATGCACACGGCGATTTTCAACTGCAGGTAGACATCGGGGAGAACTGCACGCCGGAAAGAATAATATAGAAACAGAAATAAACCATTTGTTGGAGGTAGAAATGGCAGTGTTCAACATCATGACAAAGGACATGGGAATTGACCTTGGAACCGCTAATACTTTGATATATATAAAAGATACCGGTATTGTTCTTAATGAGCCGTCTGTAATTGCGGTTGAAAACAGACGCGGGATTACTCTCGGAGTCGGTCTTGAAGCAAAGAATATGATCGGCAAGGCGCCGGCAAACATTGATGTTATCCGCCCGCTGAAAGATGGTGTTATTTCTGATTTTGATATGACTGCCGACATGCTGACTGCTTTTATTGAAAAAGCGGTATCCGCAAATAAAGTGAAGACTTTCCGGGTTGTCGTCGGTGTGCCGAGCGGCGTAACGGAAGTAGAAAAAAGAGCTGTTAAAGAAGTCGTGCAGCAGATGGGCGCGAGTGAGGTGTATATCCTTGAGGAGCCGATGGCTGCTGCGATCGGCGCCGGACTGGATGTCGACAGTTCTACGGCATGCATGATCGCCGATATCGGAGGCGGGACTTCGGATATCGCAATCATCGCACTTGGCGGAATCGTCGCTTCGACATCGATTCGTTATGCAGGCGATAAATTCAATGAAGCGATTATTCAGTATATGAGAAAAAGATATGCTTTATATATCGGTGAACGCACGGCGGAGCAGTTGAAAATATCAGTCGGATGCGCCCAGCTTGATAAGGATGAGAACGGGAATGAGATCATCGAGACGGTGAAAGCAAGTGGTCGGGATCTGATTTCAGGACTTCCTAAAATTATCGAGGTTACTAATAAGGATATGATGCTTGCGCTTCAGGAATCGCTGGATATTATTGTGGACGGGATCAGGCAGACGATCGAGAAGGCGCCGCCGGAAATCGCGGCGGATATTGCTAACACTGGCATGATGCTTTCAGGTGGCGGCGGTTTGATTCGAAATCTTGACAAGATTGTTGAAGATGCCACGGGGCTGAGTGTGACCACTGCGGAAAACGCGTTTGAAGCGGTTGCTACGGGAACCGGCATGAGTCTTAATGATATTGAGAAGCTCAGGATCTATGCTACCGGTATTTACAGAGGCTGATCCGGACGACTGGATGATTTACCGGCCGTATAAAGACGGTTCACTTCGGAAAAGGGTTTTAATATGAGATGGATTAGAGAACATAAGCTGGTGAGCTTTCTGACGCTGCTTATCGTGCTCGCCGCAGGATTTATCATATTTGCGGTAGCGACGGGAGGCGAGGAAGACCCGGCAGCCGGGATTTCCGGCACAGTGTTTGGAAAAATCAGTCAGCCCTTTGCCAGCGCGGGAAAAAAGATTTCCGGCGGGGTATCGGGTATTTTTTCATATAAAAAAATAAAAGCGGAAAATGACGCGCTGAGGAAGGAAAATGAGCAGCTGAAGCAACAGGTGGCCGGGCTGACGATCGACAGCGATGAACGCAGTCAGATTAAGGCACTGAAGAAAGCTCTTAAATATAAGGGGAAGGGCGATACGACGGAACTTGTGTCAGCGGATATCATTTCTACGGACGGAACCAACTGGATGAATATCTTTACGATAAACATCGGTACGGAAAGAGGCGTTAAAAGCGGCTGCGTCGTTGTCGGCGGAAGCGGACTGGTCGGTACTGTAAAGAATGCAGGAAGAAAATGGTCAAAGGTCGTTGCTTTGACGGATCAGAACGTCAGCCTGAGTTTCGCTGTAAAGAATAATAAAAGAATTATTGGAATTATCAACAGTTCTGACGGATCGCTGCTGAAAGGTTTTACGCTGGATAGTGAGGCGACGGTTACTGAAGGTGATAAGCTGGTGACTTCCGGACTGGGCAGTTATCCTTCAGGGATTCCGATCGGCAGTATAACCAGAGTCAGATATGACAGTAATGAACAGCTTCAGAATGTGACTGTCAGACCGGCAGTCGATTTTAAAGCGCTTCGGAAAGTGTCGGTATTATTATGATGAATAATGTCAGGAATGGTTTAATCACATTTTCGGCTGCGTTTATACTGCAGCCGTTTATTCATAATCTGATACCTTTGCGGGGCTGGACGCCAAATCTTGTCCTTTGTCTGGCGGCTGCGCTGATCTGTGCAACCGAGGAAAGCGGTATCTGGCTGGCTTTTGGAATGCTTTTTGCTTTATTCAGTGATTTTGCGTTTGGTTTGTATACCGGGATTGGTATGGGGGCAATACTGGTATCACTGACGATCCTGATTCTGCTTAAGCATTTCCTTGTTGAGGCAAATGTTCTTATGGCCGCGCTGATGTCTGTTATGACGACGTGGGTATATAACTTTGTCTACTGGCTGCTGGCAAAGGCAGCCGGGAATATGGCCCGCCTGTCCGCAATGGCGGAAATGACGATAATTCAGACAGTTGTCAATCTGCTTTTCTTCATGATCATATATGTAGTTGTTTCCAGATGGATCCATAAAAAGCGGAAATGGACTTTTTATTTTCGTCAGAGCAGATTATAAACTTGGGAGTGGAGATTCATGTTATCAACCAGAAATAACAGAAGAGATATTTTTGGCAGCAGGTATTATCTGATTATCGGTTTTATATTAATACTGATGATCATCCTGGCGGTCAGACTCTTTGTCGTGACGGTGCTGCAGAATGAAAAATGGACGGAGACCGCTGCGGCTCAGACGACCAGGTCAGTTTATACATCGGCGCCGCGCGGGAATATTTATGACAGAAACGGAAAGGTTATCGCCAACAACAAGCAGATGTTCACGGTGATGTTCAATTCCAGCAGTATGACGACAGAAGAGATCAATCATTCGGCGCTGAAGTTGATTAATCTTTTGAAAAAGAACGGGGATACATACAACGACGATTTTCCGATAAAAATCAGAAAAGACGGTTCGATGTATTATACATATGACAAAGAGAAAGCGAAATGGCTGAAGCGGATGCATCTTCCGGCCGGGATGAGCGCATCGGCGGCATTCAATGCATTAAAAACAAGATATAAAATACCGAAGAAAACCTCGCGATATAAGGCGGACAAACTTTTAACCGGAACCTATAAGCTGACTGTGCCGATCAATGTGAAAACAATGGTGTATACTTATGATTCGCACAAAGTACAGTTTCTAAGCAAGTGGGGCTGTTTTACGGATAGTCAGATCGAAAAAGGGATCAGTGCTGAAGATTGTTTTAAAGCGCTTAGGAAGCAGTATGAGATCAACAGCTCCTATTCGGATAAAAAGGCGAGGAGGATTTTCATCGTCAGAAACGGAATCGCTTCATCGGGTTTTCAGCGGTATAATCCGGTGACTGTGGCTAAGAATGTCTCCGAAAAAACGATTGCGCTTGTTCAGGAATCCGGCATCGCGGGAGCGTCGATTTCATCACAGTATAAGAGAAACTACCCAAACAAGAATGCGGCGAGTCATATTGTCGGGTATATGGGAAGCATTTCCGAAGAGAATGAGAGCCATTATGTCAAAGATTTGGGCTATTCTTCCTCTGACCTGATCGGGCAGGCCGGGATCGAGGCGGCTTTTGAAACCAAACTCCACGGTACTTCCGGTATGACGAAGATACAGGTCAACAACTCCGGGGAATATGTGCGGACAATCAGTAAGACTGAACCAAAGAAAGGGAAAGACGTTTATCTGACGCTGGATCTGAATCTGCAGAAAGCTGCGGAAAAGGCACTGAAAAACGGAGTCAGAAATGCTGGTAAAAAATGTCAGAGCGGTGCAGTTGTCGTAATGGATGTTTCAACCGGAGATGTTCTGGCGATGGCAAGTTATCCGGATTATGATCCGAACATTTTCAGTAACGGAATCACCTCCAAGGCCTGGAAATCGGTTCAGAGCAAGAACGAGCGGGATCCGATCGCGCCGGCACCACTGTATAATAACGCCACGATGGCGTCTGTGCCGCCGGGTTCTACTTTTAAACCGGTTACGGCGATCACGGCGCTTGAGAAAGGGCTGGATCCGAATCGGGAAATCAAGGATAAAGGATATATTAAACTGGGAGGACACCGTTTCGCATCGTCATTATACAATGACAATAAGAAAACCTTCGGAAACGAGAATCTGGAACTTGGTATCGGCCATTCCAACAACTATTATTTCTATTGTATCGGCACCGGAAAAGACTGGGGAAACGGAAAGTCGCTAGGCTATTCACTCAGTCCCAATGATCTTCTGAACACGGCGAGCAGGTTCGGGCTTGGTCATAAAACCGGGATCGAGCTGAATGAGACGATTTCCCCGCTTGCGACAAAGAAAACCAAGATCGCGAATTATCAAAACAGCTGCTGGCAGTATCTTTACGCAAACGCAAACCGGTATTTTCCGTCGGATGTTACCGGAGATTACGATAAGCTGAAGAAAAAACTGGACACGATTTCAGGCTGGGTGAAGATCAATCCAACTTACGGGAAGATTTATAACGGACTGGAAAAACTCGGTGTGAAAGAAAGTCAGCTGGCGACGCTGGCCACCACCATCAAGTACGACTACTGCGCAGAAGCAATCTGGTCCACAGGCGATCAGTTCAACATGTGCATCGGACAGGGTGATAACTCATATACGCCGCTGCAAATCGCAACATATATATCGGCAGTTGGAAACCGCGGCGTGTATAATCGCGCGAGCATTGTTTCTGCCGTACAGGGAGAAGGCACGATTGATAAATCCGGATCAAAGAGAACGATTAAGCTTAAGGAGAATACACTGAATGATGTTCTCAAAGGAATGAGAAAAGTATGTACAGGCGGTACGCTGCAGTCGATTTTCGGCGGGTATAAAATCCCGGTTGCCGGAAAAACAGGAACTGCCGAGAACCAGGGTATTCCTCAGCCGGCCAGCGAAGTGAAATATGTTAAGAATCATCTGGCGACATTTAACGCAGAGGCGGGAACCTCCGTCACATGGGAGCAGGTTAAAAAGAAAATGCGTTCCATGATGCGGAATAATCCGGATCGATATCCTTCGGAAGACGATACAGTGGACAGCGCGCTGAAAGCGGTCAGTAAATACAGGATTACAAATGGGATAATTAACAGTAAAAAAGGGACATACGATTATTATTCCTGGACTGTCACGCTGACGCCGTATAAGAAACCGAAAATCGCGGTTGCGGCGATGCTTATTCAGGGCGGTAAATCGACAAAAGCTGCGCCGATTAACAGAGCGGTTATCAGCGCGTACTATAATTTATATGGAAAGAGCGGCGGTAAAACTGTCAAAAATGACAATACCGGAAGGAATAAAGCTCAGTAAGGGAACATTTATGATACTAGAGGAAGGAAAAATGGGCGTGGTTTATTTGATCGCGTCGGGAAAAGGCGGCACGGGGAAATCTATGTTTGCAATCAATTTCGGCGCGATACTGGCTATGCGGAAAAAGAGTGTTGTAATTGTCGACATGGACATGGGGCTTCGTAATATTGATTTGTATATGGGACTGGAAAACAATGTAATTTTTGATGTTCATGATGTTATGTCCGGCGTATGTCAGATCAGTCAGGCCCTTATTAAAGATGATCGTTTTGAATCACTTTATATAATGGGCGCTTCGCCTGTTAAAGAAGACGGGTCGATCACACCGCTTCATACGAGGGTTTTATGTGAAAAACTGAAGGAAGTATTTGACTATGTCATTATCGATTCGCCATCGGGGATAGACGATGGGTTAGTGATTGCATCGGGTGGAGCTGATGCGTGTGTCATTGTTACGACACCGGAAATTGCTTCGGTCCGTAATGCGGATATGCTGGACAGAGAACTTGTACGCATCGGACTGGATCGTCGTTATGTCGTGGTGAATAAAGTTTCCGTCAAATTAATGAAGTCCGGTTACAATCTGGGGATCAGTGAGATCAACAGTCGTTTGAGTCCGGAGCTCGCGGGGATTATTCAGTCTGATGATAATATCAATATTTCAACAAATCTGGGCGTTCCGATCGTACTGAAGCCCGGGACATACATCAGAAAGAATTTTGAGCGGATTGCGGATCAGTTGCTGGAAGAGTGAATAACGGATGTCGGCATGCTGCCTGATCTTGAATCGAAACATCGGATCTCTGTTTCGGAATCAGGGGTGTTTTATGAATTTACTGAGGGAAAAAATTAAATACATAGATTTTGTTTCGATGGCTATCGTTGCGGTTCTGGCGGTTTTCAGCGTAATCATGGTCGGAAGCACAACGATTTCGACATTTGGGTTCTGGACTCGTGATACAATCGTTCAGACCGGTGCTTATTTGATCGGGCTGGCTTGTCTGTGTTTTATTGTTGCGACGGGATATACATATTTGAACGGCCTTCGAAAGAATTTCTATATTTTGTCGCTGGTACTGCTGTTTCTGGTGTATATTCCAGGGCTCGGCATCGAACAGTTCGGGGCGCGATCGTGGATCACGCTCGGATTTACGACCGTGCAGCCGTCAGAGCTTGTAAAGGTACTCTTTGTTCTTATTATGGCGGAGTATCTCGACAAACACAGGGAAGACCTGTATAACTTTTCCGGCCTGATAAGGGCGGGATTGGTTGCGGCGCCGATCATCATCATCGTATTGAAAGAAGATCTTGGAAGCGCCCTGGTGTTTTCCACGATGTGGCTGGCGATGATTTTCTATGCGGGAATAGAAATGAAGGTCTTTGTCAAGTTTCTGGCGCTTATTGCGGTGTGCATCCCGCCCGCGTATTTCTTTATGGCGCAGTATCAGCGGGAACGGATCGCGGCGTTTCTGCATCCGGACAATCTGAGCCTGAAAGGGAATTACCAGGTCTGGGAATCAAAGATTGCGATCGGATCGGGCGGTGTTTTCGGAAAAGGGCTTTTTCACGGAACGCAGAAGGAGCTGAAATTCATACCGGTGCAGAAATCGGACTTTATATATTCTGTAATTGTGGAAGAATTAGGCCTGATCGGTGGTCTGATCGTTATCGCTTTGTTTGCGATTCTGCTGATCCGTTTTATGCGGATCTGTCTGGACGCAGTCGATCTGTACGGCGCGCTGATCGTTGTCGGATTTATCGGTATGTTCGTATTTCAGATTTTTGAGAATATTGCGATGACGATGGGACTGATGCCGGTTACCGGTATCACGCTTCCGTTCCTGAGTTACGGAGGTACGTCGATCATATCCAATATGATGGCCCTGGGCTTTATAATGGCCGTAGGGGCCAGACGAAAGTCGCAGAATTACTAGATGAAACGGAGGCTGCATCCTGGTGCGGCCTTTTTTATATTGACATCGTTTGTGTGATGCAACTATAATATAAAAGGTGCAAGTTTATAGTTATACAGCAATGAGTTTTGTAGTATAAAATTTCACTTGAAATACAGGGTTGAGAAACTTTCGTTTTCATGGTAATGACCTGTTAGCAGAAGCCGGAATGAGAGAGCTCAGTCTTCCGGGAAATGAGGCCTGAGTTTTCATAAAAAGGCCGGCAATTTTTATATACATATTTTATATATATATATATTACTTTTTTTGATAATGGGACGATTTCTGGCATCATTTTTTGTGATGCCATTTCAAACATATTAAAAACATATTTAAGAAAACAGTCTGTATTCAGGTCGTGCCTGAATGAGCGGAAGCTTCGGCGCCCTTTCTTATTAATGTCATATAGCATTCTAGAGGGAGGTGCTTAAATGTCTCCATACATTTTAGTTATTGCTTTTATTGGCGTGGGAGCGCTATGCATTCTGATCGGTTACATACTGAGAAAGAATCTCGGAGAGAAGACGATCGGAAGCGCAGAGCAGCAGGCACGCAACATGATTCTGGATGCTCAGAACAAGTCGGATACGATCCGGAAGGAAGTCGAACTGGAGGCCAAGGAAGAAGCGCACAGAATCCGGAACGACGTCGACCGGGAAATACGGGATCGGCGTAATGAGATCCAGCGCCAGGAACGCAGAATCCAGCAGAAAGAAGAGACTGCCGATAAAAAACTGGAACAAATAGAAAAAAGAGAGAATAAGATCGCACAGACAGAGAAAGAAGCAGAATTAAAAAAAGTTGAGGCGGAAGAAGTCCTTCAGAGTCAGATTCAGGAACTGGAGCGGATTTCAGGCCTTACTGCAGACGAGGCCAAGATCATTCTGCTTGATGAGATCGAAAAAGACTGCAGACATGAAGCTTCGCAGATGATACAGGATATTCGGACAAAGGCGAAGGAAGAAGCGGATCAGCAGGCAAAGGAGATCATCACGGGCGCGATCCAGCGCTGTGCGGCGGATCATGTGGCTGAAAGTACGTTGTCTGTGGTCAATTTGCCTAATGACGATATGAAAGGCAGAATCATCGGCCGTGAAGGCCGTAATATCCGGGCGATTGAGACATTGACCGGGGTTGATCTGATCATCGATGATACGCCGGAAGCCGTTATTATTTCCGGATTTGATCCGGTAAGAAGAGAAATCGCGAGGATCGCTCTTGAAAAACTGATCGTGGATGGACGAATCCATCCGGCGAAGATCGAGGAAATGATTGAGAAGGCTAAAAAGGAGGTCAATCACACGATCAAAGAAGAGGGTGAGCAGGCAACCTTTGAAGTCGG
>ONJN01000081.1 GCA_900318155.1 uncultured Eubacteriales bacterium | reverse complement strand
AGCACCATTGAGGCTTCCCCTTCACAGGTCGAAACCCGCCGCAGCCCGAGCACCGCGCTCGCCGCGTCAAAAAGTCTGCCCATGCTGGACGATTTTACACAGTTTATTCTCTTATCAATCATCGCGCTCAGAATGTCCATTTCACTTTGTCCGCAAATCCCAAGCGCGCGAACTATATGCTCTTCTTTCCCGCACGCGCCGTACACTTCCCTCAGCAGCGCTGCCGCGATCCGCCAGCCTTCCTTCGGCGCCAGATCGCCGCCCGCCTGGTCAAACGGTCCGATGCAGCCGGCCCGCCGGAAACCGTCTGTATCCGCGATCAGAAACTCTCCGCCCCAGACCGTTCCGTCGGTTCCATATCCGGTCCCGTCAAACGAGACCCCGATCACCGGCTCAAAATAATCGTTTTCCGCCATGCATGAAAGCACATGCGCGTAATGATGCTGGATCGCCATCACCGGAAGTCTCAGCTCCCTTGCGACCATCGAAGAATTATACCGCGGGTGCAGATCACAGCACACAACTTCCGGCTCGATCTCGAGCAGCCCCTCCATTCGCGTGACCGCCTGTTTCAGCGCCTCCACACTCCGCAGATCCGAAAGGTCTCCGATGTACGGGGAAGGATAAAAAAGCGAGTCTTTTGCCAGACAAAAAGTATTTTTCAATTCTCCGCCGATTCCCAGCACCCGGCCTTTCCGCTGAAACTGGTCGCCCATCATCAGCGGCAGCGGCGCGTAACCCCGCGAACGCCGGATCATGTACGGCCCGCCGCCGTGCCAGGCCATCACGGAATCATCGGCCCTGAGCCGGATCTTCCTGTTGTTGGAAAGAATGACGTCACACATGCCGCCCAGATTGTTCAGCACATCCGCGTCTTCCCGGCAGATCGGAGCTCCTCTTGGATTGGCGCTCGTCATGATAAAACAGTCCGTCATCGGCTTCCCGTCCGGGTAATCAAAAAGCAGCATCTGCACCGGCGCATACGGCAGCATGGCGCCGATATTCGGATTGTCCGGCGCTACATCCGCGCACATCCGGACTCCCGGGCCGGATTTCTTCCTTAAAAGCAGGATTGGTTTCTGCGGCCCGTCCAGAAATTTCTCCTGACCCGGTTCCACAACGCATTCGCGCTTCAGCGTTTCAAGATCCTTTACCATGACAGCAAAAGGTTTGAACGGCCGGTCTTTCAGCTTTCGCAGACGGGCCACCGCTTCCGGGCTGGCCGCGTCACAGCAGAGATGAAATCCGCCGATTCCTTTGACGGCCGCGATACCCCCATTTCTGAGCACTTCCCTCGTGTAAAGAAGGGCGTCCGTGCCGATGATCTCCGGCTTTTGCGCAGCGCCTTCCGCCAGATCTTCCGCCCGATCTTCTGCCCGATTCTCCGCGTCTCTGACCGCAGCTTCCCCGCCGGCCGCTTCCGGCTTCATGTGCGCACTCCGGCCGCCCGGCTCTCTCGGTGCCAGCCCCGACGCATTTCCGGCGCCCGGCTCCAGAATATAAAGCTCCGGGCCGCAGTCGTTGCAACAAACCGGCTGAGCGTGATAGCGCCGCGTTTCCGGATGCGTATACTCATACTCACAATCCGGGCACATCGGAAATTCCCCCATACTCGTCCGCACACGGTCGTACGGCATCGAATCGAGGATCGTAACCCGCGGTCCGCAGGCTGTGCAGTTAATAAACGGGTGCAGATAACGGCGGTCATTTTTGTCAAAAAGCTCTTCTCTGCACCGCGGGCAGGTCGCAATATCCGGCGAAACAAAAATTTCACCCCGGACCTTCTCGCTTTCAATGATCAAAAACTCACTGCTTCCTTCCGCCGCGATCACTTTTTCCTCAACCTTCAGAATCTGTGACCGCTCCGGCGCGTCTTCCGTCAGCATTCTCCGGAAGGAGGCGACTTCCAGGCCGCTCCCTTCGGCAAAAATCTCAACGTAAGGTCCTTTATTGCAGACACTGCCGGAAATGCCGGATTTATCCGCGATCCGCGATACAAAAGGCCGGAACCCGACCCCCTGCACGATTCCATACACGCGCATCCTTTTTCTGATTTTCTCATTCATCAAATTATATTTCCTACAAGATCTCTGAAATAGAAAGAATCCATATCTTCCGCGTACATTGATCCGGACACCGCATAATGCGGCAGATTAATCAGACCCGCGCCGCTGTCCTTCAGCGCCCTCTGAATAACAGGATCACAGAAGACGAGCGCGTAGCCGCGGCTCTTCACTTCTTTGATAAATTCTTCTTCGCTTTCCGCGCGGAAATCGTTCTCCTGCATCAGTTCCTCATCCATCTCAAAGAATGACGCAACGTGAAGACCATCACCCAGACTCGGATGAAGCATCAGAATCAGATCACGAATCGCGTTGGCGAAAACCTGCTGATGAACGATCAGCATCTTGATTCCGTACAGTTGCTCCATCAGCCCGAAAGTCATGTCGGCTGCCTGCACCACGATCGGCTGCTTATCCAGCACAAAACCGGTTTTATACGGTATGCCGTATTTTTTCTCCAGAGCCCGCGCCGGTACAAGGCCGGACGGAGATACAACATAATTCAGACTGGTACTGTCCGCGTTCAGAAACTCAGGCAGTCCGCCGCCCATTCCGAAGCAGGCCACGCTCTTATGTCCGCTCGCCAACAGACGTTCGCGTAGCATGTCCACACTGTCCATCGCCGGCAGATCAAGCGGCGTCGCGCCCCAGATTCCGACCTCCGGCACAGACGGCCTCTTCTGTTCCAGCTTTTCAACCAGTTTTCCGGCCGGCGTCAGCTCCGATCCATTCCTGATCTCCAGTTTTCCCTTTTCGAGAAGATTGAGGATTGCCTTGTACGCCTTGATCTGACCCTGTTCATACGTGTCGATCCCATACGTCTCGATGTAAATCGTCGGAATACCATATTCCTTCTCGGACAAAGCGCAGATCGCCTTGTAATCCGTGGCAATCACCGCCGGTACCGGCGTTCCGATCAGCGCGATAAAGTTCGCGTCCGTCGTTTCCACCGCGCCGCCGAGCTTCTCAATCAGCTTTTCATCCCGGCCCAGGATCGCGTCCATGTCACGAAGTCCGGCAGAATAGATCGCGCTTGATTTGGTAAACCATCTCGGTTCATCAAAACCGCAGATGTTTCCGGTGCATCCTCCCGCATCGGTTACAATGATGATTCCGCCGAGCTCATACAGGACGGAAACCGCGCCCGACTGATCCGGCGCAAATGGCGAAAGATATTTGAAAAGTCCTTTCATCAGATGTATTCTCCTTTCCTTTCAGAAGGATCTCCCGGCATGTATTTCAACGAATTCTCCAGACCGTACTGAGCAGCCTGTCCATTGTTCGCACCTTCAAGGACATCCTCAATTTCCTCAATAAAATCCACAAAAGCCCTGAATCCGAACGGCTGCTTCTCGCTGCTCCATTCAATGCTTTTTGCCGACGGGCAGTAAGCGGCCGCGTCTTTTCCGATCGCGACATCGACTCCGCCCGTGTCTTTATAATGAATCATCGACGGCGAAATGCCCGTGTAGACCTTTGTCTCCGGGCTGACCGCCGCCAGTCGGTT
>ONJN01000135.1 GCA_900318155.1 uncultured Eubacteriales bacterium | reverse complement strand
TGCACGCATGAAGTTGTAAATGCCCGCATGACAGAAGAATCGGGCATTAAGGATTGCAATTACTGAGAAAATCACGTACATTTATTGTAAAGAAGGCACACCAAAACCCGGACTGTATTTTGCGATTTTTTCGAAATCGTAAATGCACTCCGTTTTAT
Organism: uncultured Eubacteriales bacterium; assembly: GCA_900318155.1. GTDB lineage: Bacteria > Bacillota > Clostridia > Peptostreptococcales > Anaerovoracaceae > Aminicella. The sequence goes on along the minus strand of ONJN01000135.1, from coordinate 2,245 downwards.
AGAATCGGTATTCTGGTTTTGCCCTGCCTTCCTGGTATATTTGCCGGCTTACTTTTTCAGAAGCGCCGGTGTCAGGATGATGGAATCGGACGGGATTTTCTCAAGGCCAAGGAGGGTTGCGGTCTCCTGACCATAGATCTGAATAAACAGATCCAGAGGAGCCTGTCCGTTCCATTTTTTACGTGGATATGAATTGATGTGGCTCATGAGCTTTGTGATATCCGTCTGAGTAAATCGATCCATTGATGTTCCCCTGGGGATCACATACCGAATGAACTCATGGTTTCGCTCGCAGTTGCTTTTCTGATTGCTGTTCATGGGGTCACAGTAAAAAAGCCGACACTGGATCTCGCCGGTTTCTGTATCGCATTCGATTTTAACCGGATCTGTAAATTCGCTGCCTCTGTCTGTGAGGATCACCTGGAAAAGTGCAGAAAAACGCCGGTCGCCAAGCCGGTTTCTCAATGTCCGGAAGACTGCTGATACGGATGCGGCTGTATTACGGTCCCTGAGGTACATCAGCTGCAGATCACAGGTTTTGAACAGGATCGTAAGCAAAACTTTGCCGCCTTTTCTGCCAATGACACTGTCCATCTGACTGATCACGGCATCCGGATGCTCTGAAATATAAGCTGCATAGTCCTCATAACTGCGGCCGATATGGCACCGCTTGTCAACTCTTAATACCGGCCCGCTTTTCTTCCGGGACGGCATTCGGAGCTTGCGGCGAAGGTCAAAGTTATCTGCGTCCAGGAGGCCGCTGTTGATATAAGTGTAGAGGGTACGATCCGATACAGGCATTTCCTCTTTGTGTGTATTCCACACGACGGAAACGGCCTGACCGTTCTTGATTTTCGGGGAAACGACGGAATCAAGGTAAGCCAGTTCCTCTTCTGAAAGCGAAATGCCTTTGCGGGATTCGGAACGGAGTGTTTCGTAGGCTTTCTGTGCCAGCTTCGCATCGTATTCCATCTTCTGAAGACGGCATGTACGGCGATCCGGGCAGGCTGAGCAGACATATGGAGGTTTTTCATAACGGGTGCAAAAGTCTTCCTGAAAGCGGCCACACCCTTTTATGCAGTCTCCGCAGGCGCCGCCGCAGTCCTGTTTTCCTTTATGGCATCCGTACCTGTAGCGGCCCGGAGTGTAATGGGAGCAGGCATCCGGAAACTGACACTCATTCCTGTGAATACAGTTGTTGCCCTTTGAGTTATGAACCGGAACCCGTCGTGCTTTAACTTCACGGGCGACTGTGGTTCGATCAGAATCAATGCGCCGTGCAATAGCAGTAAAGTTTTCTCCGGATTTCAGACCTATCTGAATTTCCAGGCGATTATCAAGTGTTAAATGCTTATTCATGACAGCCTCCTTTCGGAAGGCAGAGCAAAAATATCATAAAACAAAAACCGGGCTCTGCCCAGCCCCGCCCTCGCCGGGAGGCAGGAAAGGGTGATCCGTGTCACTGCCTCAGGGGTTGCCCGGGCGCAAGCGCCCGGCGTACTGTTCCTTGACTCCGTTCCCGCTCCCTTGCCGGGAACAAAAAGATCCATGAAGTCCTAACTGCACCTTCATGGATCTAAACCGTTGTAATTGTAATGACCGCTGATAAGATTGTACAGCATCTGACTTCACCTTTGTCTGAATCCTGACACAAAACTTCAAAATATCAGCTTTTTTGCGTTTTGCCATCAATCTTCCCGATAACCTTTGCCGGCACGCCGCCGACAATCGTGTCCGCGGGTACATCCCTGTTCACTACCGCTCCGGCCGCCACCACCGCGTTGTCACCGATCGTCACACCCTGCGTTACAGTAGCGTTGGCGCCGATCCAGACACGTTTCCCGATACGGATCGGGGCCGGATGCAGCTGCTGCCTCTTTTCAGGATCGAGATCGTGGTTCAGCGTGGCAAGTACGACGCCGTGCCCAATGAGCGCACCGTCATCAATGAATATGCCGCCCTGATCCTGAAACTTGCAGCCCGCATTGATGAACACATTGTTTCCGATGGTGATGTTTTTCCCGAAATCCGTATAAAATGGCGGGAACAGGCCAAAGCCTTCTCCCACCGGTTTCCCGATGAGTTCAGAAAAAAGCGCCGCCAGTTCATCCGGTTCGTGATAAACCGTGTTGATGTCCATCGTAATCTTCTGTGCCTCACGGCTGTAGAACCGCATCAGCTCGATCACTGCCGGATCTTCACCCAGCGTATCGCCATTGTTGAAATGTTCCAGTAATTCTTTAAG
>ONJN01000117.1 GCA_900318155.1 uncultured Eubacteriales bacterium | reverse complement strand
TTTTTGTCTGTTGGGCCGGAGTCAGTATTCGGGAGTCAGTATTCGGGAACCGGACAAGAGAACCCAGGAAACCGGATTCCGGATTTCGGGCAGAATGATATGCAGGCTGAAAGGTTTGAGGGCAGGTACGCGGCGGCGGGATGATGGTGCCGCCGCGAGCGGAGCCCTGTTTTTATATACAATTCTGCTCCCGTCACACGATATACAGCTTATCCATATACGTGCCGAAGTCCACCAGCCCCCGGTGGTAGCCGAAAGTGTTTGATATATTGGAAATGACTTTATACAGCGCTGAACTGAACTCCGGCATTGTGTCGAGGAACTGGTCCTCGTTCAGCTCGTAGCCCTTGATCGTGCGGCGGCCTTTGTTTATAGCGGCTTTTGCGCGGTGGTTGCCGTCCACGATGACCAATCCGCCCTGGATAAACGGGACTTTGGCTGTGTAGATCGGCTTTACAGTGCCGGATTCCATAAACTTTATCAGTTTATCCTCGTCGAAGGCCTGATAAAGCAGCGCGTCCTTCAGATTCTGCAGCGGAATGTTCTTTTCAAGAACGTGTTTCTTTTTGATTGCTTTTTTGAATTCTGCCATATCCCAGTACATCGGGATCTCGCTGCCGAAAATGAACAGGTCTCTGGAGAAAAAAAGGTCATCCCGGGTCATTTCGTCAGTAGCGCGGGCGAGCTCCAGAAGTACGGTTTCATAGCGGCTCAGGTGGCTGAGGAAATTTTCTGTTTGCGTCTCCGGAATATTCGGAGGAACGACGTTCGCGCGAAACGCTTCCATCACGTTTTTTGTCATTTCGCAGTATTTGTCCTGATCGATTGTTTTTTTCATATCCATAGTCATTATTATATAATCGCAGAAATTGCTTTGTTAAAAAATGTGTTTGAATTAACTTTTATCAGAGGGAAGCAGCCGGTAAACTGACGGCGGCGGTCGTCAACCCTGCGGCGGCCGGTTTGAATAATAAAAAGGCGGTTTCCGCAATCCGCTGAAACCGCTGTTTTATGACCCGTAGTGGACTTGAACCACCGACCTTCTGGTTGTCACCCAGACGCTCTCCCAGCTGAGCTAACGGATCGCATATATTTATTATAACAATAAACTCCCCGGATGAAAAGTATTTTTTTATGGACGAAAGGTTTTCCGGGACAAAAAATGGCTGGACATGCGGGCGCAGACTGTGGATGACTGACCGGCGCCAGCAGAACTCCGGCTGAAGCCTTTATGCTGGCAAAAATCGGGCCGCGGTGCGACAAACAACATATATTCCTTTGTCACTTCACCACTGTGCAGTAGGTAAAATTTGTGATATAATAACAAAGTCAAATAATGTTTGCCGGAAACCGGCGAACTTAAATCTTACAGAAAAGAGGATGAATCATTGAAAAATAATGAAAGAAGAGTCGGAACTGTCTCCAGAGGTATTCGCTGCCCGATCATTCGCGAGGGAGATGACCTGGGACAGATCGTTACAGAAAGCGTGCTGGAAGCTGCAGAAGCGGAAGGCTTTGAATTAAGAGACCGCGACGTCATTTCGATCACAGAATCCATCGTGGCCAGAGCGCAGGGCAATTACGCGAGCGTAACAGACATTGCGGAAGACGTCAGGAACAAGCTTGGCGGCGGCACGATCGGTGTTATTTTCCCGATTTTGTCCAGAAACCGTTTTGCGATCTGTCTGCGCGGCATCGCGATGGGCGCGGAGAAGATCATTCTGATGCTGAGCTATCCTTCCGATGAAGTCGGAAATGAACTGGTCAGTCTCGATAAGATCGATGAAGCAGGCGTAAATCCGTATAGCGATGTTTTGTCACTGGTACGTTACCGTGAGCTGTTTGGCGTCATCAAACATGAATTTACAGGCGTAGATTACGTCGATTATTATAAAGAACTGATCGAGTCCTGCGGCGCGGAGTGCGAGATCATTTTTGCCAACCGGCCAAAAGTGATCCTCGATTATGCAGATCACATTCTGACCTGCGATATTCATACCCGGGCCCGCACCAAACGCATCCTGAAAGAAGCCGGGGCAAAGGTCGTTCTCGGCCTCGACGAGATTTTGAACGCATCGGTCGGCGGCAGCGGCTACAATGAGAATTACGGCCTTCTCGGATCCAATAAATCGACAGAAGACCGCGTCAAACTCTTTCCGCGCGACGCAAAGCCGCTCGTTCTCGACGTCCAGAAGCGTATTAAAGACGCGACCGGAAAGAATGTTGAAGTCATGATCTACGGCGACGGCGCATTCAAAGACCCGCAGGGAAAAATCTGGGAACTCGCGGACCCGGTCGTTTCACCGTTCTTCACGGACGGCCTGATCGGCACGCCGAACGAGCTCAAGCTGAAATATCTCGCGGATAATGACTTTAAGCACCTGTCGGGCGATGAACTGAAAGACGCGATTTCTGACAGCATCCGGAGCAAGAGCAGCGATCTCGTCGGCGACATGGCCTCACAGGGAACGACGCCGCGTCAGCTGACCGATCTGATCGGTTCGCTCTGCGACCTGACAAGCGGATCCGGCGACAAAGGAACACCGGTCGTACTTGTTCAGGGATATTTTGACAATTACACCAATTAGTATTTTTCCCGGACTGCGCCATGCATTCCGGGAATTTAAACGGAGGATATCGCGTGCGGTGGCCGAAGCGGACGCCTGTTGTATACGCATAAAAAACTGAAGAGGATGAGGAGGAAGACAAATGGGAGATAATAAACGTCCGGAAAATATGGAAAGAATCACGACCCCGGAACTGGCAGACGCCTTTATCACGGAGCAGCTTGAAGCGCTTCGCGCGCAGATCGGCGATAAAAAAGTGCTCCTCGCATTGTCCGGCGGTGTTGACTCATCGGTTGTCGCGGCGCTTCTGATCAAAGCGGTCGGCAAACAGCTCGTCTGCGTTCACGTGAACCACGGGCTTCTCAGAAAAGGTGAGCCGGAGCAGGTCATTGAAGTGTTCAGAGACAATCTTGACGCGAATCTGATTTACGTCGATGCTTCGGATCGTTTTCTCAGCAAGCTGACGGACGTCACCGATCCGGAAATCAAGCGGAAAATCATCGGTGCCGAGTTTATTGATGTTTTTGCCGAGGAAGCGGGAAAACTGGACGGCATCGAGTTTCTCGCGCAGGGTACGATCTATCCGGATATTCTGGAAAGCGGGCCGGTCAAAGCGCATCACAATGTCGGCGGCCTTCCGGAGGAGATGGATTTTGAGCTGGTCGAGCCGGTTAAATTCCTGTTTAAGGACGAGGTTCGTGTTGTCGGCAGACAGCTCGGGCTGCCGGAAAATATGGTCAACCGCCAGCCATTCCCGGGACCGGGACTCGGTGTGCGCTGTCCGGGCGCGATCACCCGCGACCGCCTGGAAGCCGTGCGTGAATCCGACGCGATCCTGCGCGAAGAGTTCGCCGCGCACGGTCTGGAGGGCAAAGTCTGGCAGTATGTCACGGTCGTTCCCGATTTCAAATCGACCGGCGTCCGAAACGATGTCCGCGCCTTTGAATGGCCGTGCATCATCCGCGCCGTCAACACCCGTGACGCCATGACCGCGACGATCGAAGAGATCCCTTATGATCTTCTGGCAAAACTCGCCGCCCGCATCACGAGCGAAGTTCCGGGCATCAACCGCGTTCTCTACGACGTGACACCAAAGCCGACCGGAACGATTGAGTACGAATAAAAGCAAATGTCAGATGGGCACTACCGTTTATCCTTAAAGGGGTAGAAAACAGTAGCCTCTTGAGATATCAAATCGGTCTATAAATCAAGGACTTCAAGAGAGATTAAGTCATTCTTGGAGTCCTTTTTTATATGCCATGAAGGACAACTTGATTCCGAAGGGAGGGGAAATATACAAATGTAGTGGATGATTTGCTGACCAAATTGTACAACAAATAACAAAAGTCGAATAGAAGAAAAAAGCTCAATTGCTTCATTTGATGCTGTTAACTGCGTCATTTGAAGAAAGAATGACGTAATTGAACTTTGACGTGACACAATTAAAATGATATAATTCAATTGCATCATTATAAGGAGAATGACGTAATTGAACTCGCAATGAGGTAGTTGAAATGAGATCATATGATTATGAAAATAAATGGCAGGACCTTCTTGAACCGGATATTGTTTCGCTGTTGACAACGATTCATGAATTTCGTGGCAAAGAAGCTCTGTATATGGAAGCAAAGCGGGATGTCCTTACGCAATTAATGGAAATCGCAAAGATTCAGAGTACAGATTCATCGAACAGAATTGAAGGTATTTTTACATCTGATGAACGGCTTCGGAAGATTGTCATGGATAAAACTGCACCAAGAAACCGCAGTGAACGTGAAATCGCTGGATATCGCGATGTGCTGACAACAATACATGAGAATTATGATTATATTCCGATAAAAGCGTCAAGCATATTACAATTGCATCGAGATTTGTATAAATTCGCAGGCAGTTCAATCGGCGGGCATTATAAGGTCTCAGATAATGATATTGCAGAATACGATTCTGAAGGAAACAAACGAATCCGGTTCCATCCGGTGCATGCATGGGAGACAGCAGAGAGCATAGATATGTTATGTGAAGCATATAATCGCATTATAGGAAAACCTGATGTTGACCCACTGTTGATTCTGCCGATGTTTATTCTGGACTTCCTTTGTATCCATCCATTCTCCGATGGCAACGGACGCATGAGCAGATTGTTTACACTTCTGTTGCTATATAAGGATGGGTATCATGTCGGGAAATACATTAGTATCGAAACAGTTATGAGTGACAGTAAAGAGACATATTATGAAGTGCTGCAGGAATGTTCAAAAGGGTGGCATGAAAGACAGAACGACTACCTTCCGTTTGTACGGTATACGTTAGGCGTTATTGTAGCTGCATATCGCGAATTCTCAAGCAGAGTTTCGCTCTTAAGCATACGCGGCTTATCAAAGCCGGAAATCATTCGTGAAGTGATTAAAGAAACTGTGGGCAAAATCACGAAAGCAGAAATCATGGCAAAGTGTCCTGACATCAGTCATACAACCGTGCAGCGTGCGCTGAAGGAATTGCAGGAAAACGGAGAAATAATCAAGATTGGCGGTGGTCGATACACATCTTATACCTGGAACAGGGAGAAGAAATAATGATAACAGGTGAACTTAGAAACAAAGCTGATGGCATATGGGATATTTTCTGGGCAGGTGGATTAACAAATCCGCTTGATGTTAATGAACAATAACCTGCCTGATGTTCATTCACGATCTGGATGATGCAGAGAGAATACTTGTCGTAGGTTACCAAGATACAAGAATAGATGTCTCCCAATGAAATATAGATCCTGGGGCCACACATAAACAGATTGTAGACATTATAGAAGATGGAAAAGATGCCTTTGAAAGTAGGCAGCTTATCTACTGGGAAACCGGTGAATTATCTGGAAGCGATTCAGGGAACAGGAAGAGAGGAAGTGTCATGAAAGGCTCAGAGACAAAGTTGATTAAATACATGGAGGGTGCGGACAAGCGGTTCGTTATTCCGGTATACCAGAGAAACTATGACTGGAAGATCGAGAACTGTAAGCAGCTCTAGATTTAGAGAAAATATAAACAAAAGGCGGCAGCAAATGGATATTCAAAAACTGATTTATAATGTCACTGACGGCGTTGCGGTCATCCGGATGAACTCTCCGGAGAACCTGAACGCGATTG
>ONJN01000088.1 GCA_900318155.1 uncultured Eubacteriales bacterium | reverse complement strand
TGTACGATCGGCACGACCATGACCATAACGGACAAAGCGGTGCCGAACATCGTAGGTGTGGACATCGGCTGCGGAATGTACACAGTGAACTTAGGCAAAGGTGATATAGATTTTGAAAAACTTGATAAGGCGGTTCACTACATCCCGTCAGGTAAAAACGTATGGAAGGGAAGACGTGAACGCTTCGATCTTCAGGAACTCAGGTGTTACAGAGAACTAAAGCATACGAAGAGACTGGAGCGAAGTGTCGGTACTCTGGGCGGCGGAAACCACTTCATTGAAATCGATGTCGCGGCGGACGGAACCAAGTATCTGGTTATCCATTCCGGAAGCAGAAACCTGGGCAAGCAGGTAGCGGAAATCTATCAGAAACTGGCGATTGATCTGAATTCCGGCAAGGAAGAGTACTTCAAAAAGCGGGAGGAGATTATCCGCACATACAAGGAGCAGGGCAGAAGGAAGGAAATCCAGGCCGCGCTGAAAGAACTGGACTGGACAGATAAGGAACCTGTTGTTCCTCCAGACCTATGCTTCCTGTACGGAACCTTTCTGGAAGATTACCTGCATGACGTGGAGATTTGTCAGGCCTTTGCCAGAAGAAGCCGGGAAATCATGGCCGAAATCATTCTGGAAAGAACCGGCATGACCGGAACTGATGGCTTCCATACCATACATAACTACATCGACACGGATGAAATGATTTTGCGTAAGGGCGCGATCGCGGCTCATGAAGGCGAAAAGGTACTGATTCCGATCAACATGAGAGACGGATCTGTTTTGGCTTTCGGAAAAGGAAATGTTGAGTGGAATTATTCTGCTCCGCACGGGGCCGGAAGAATCATGTCACGTACCCGCGCAAAGGCAGATCTGGATATGGATGAATACAGACGTTCTATGGAGGGGATCTACACCACCTCAGTCAGCGCTTCAACGCTGGACGAAGCACCGATGGCGTACAAGGCACTGGATGACATCATTGATGTCATCAGAGAAGCCGTGGATGTCATCGACATCATGAGACCAATCTATAACTTTAAGGCGGCCGAATAGAGCAGGGACTAGGTGCTCCTGCTCCGGACGCCGGAACAGGAGGACAATAATGATCAAACTTCCAGCCATTGACATGGCTGCGACTGGAAGCAGAATAACAGAACTCAGAGAGCAGGCAGGAATGAGCGTCAGGGATCTGCAGATCATTTACGGATTCACGACGCCACAGGCCATTTACAAATGGCAGAATGGTATTTCCATGCCTACTATCGATAATCTGATCGTGCTGGCTTTTATTCTGAAAGTTAAAGTAGACGATATTATCGTACTGGAAAAGAGATAGTCTTGGAAGAGATTCTGTCACAGGGCGTAAGAGATTCGATTTTGATGCGTATGGTTCAATGGCAGGTATTAGTTCCAGGTACAAAAAAGCGGCTAAAATTGAGGCCACAAAGAATAAGAATATCAACGAACTTCCTGAAATATGCGTGAAACAGCAATAATATTTGAAATATTCTTTTCTGTGGGGCTTCTTGATACTGATATTAATGTGATATAATTTACTGGCCAGTTACACAGGATTATATGAAATATCTGAACCGATCCGGAAGTGTGAAGGACGGTACTTTTACAGGACAAAAAATCCAACGCTGAAAGGGAGAAGTGAATTATGAGCAATATTACAATTCAGTGGCTGGGTCACAGCTGCATGGCAGTAGAAAAAGACGATTACCGGATCGTTTTTGATCCGTATAAAAACAGAAGCGTAGACGGACTGAAAAAACCAAAGACGGATGCCGACCTGGTTCTCTGCAGCCATGATCATGCAGATCACTGCGGGGTCAAAGGCATTAAGATCCGAAAAGGCGCCGCCGAAAAGACATGTCCGTTTGAAATTATTGAGATTTCATCGTTCCATGATTATGCCCGCGGCGCGCAGCGGGGAAGCAACACGATTCGGATCCTGGAAGACGCGAACTGCCGTATTGCGCACCTGGGCGACATCGGTTGCGAGCCGGAGCCGGCGCAAAAAGAATTGCTGAAAAATCTGGACGTTATGCTGGCTCCGGTCGGCGGCTTCTTTACGCTGGAGCCGGACGCGATTAAGACTCTTGTGGATGAGCTTCAGCCAACGGTCGTGATTCCGATGCATTACCGGGGCGACGGGTTCGGTTACCCGGTCATCGGAACGGTGG
>ONJN01000071.1 GCA_900318155.1 uncultured Eubacteriales bacterium | reverse complement strand
GTGTGATTCCGGCGGTCGAAAAGCTCCGGGACATTCTGAAAGGTCTTGAAGACGAGTATATGGACATCGTCAAAACGGGACGAACGCATCTTCAGGATGCAGTGCCGCTGACGCTCGGGCAGGAGATCAGCGCCTGGCGGTCGATGCTGGATCATGACGAGGAACAGATTCTGGCTGCGTCTGCGGCGTTGAGAGAGCTGGCGCTCGGCGGGACGGCGGTCGGGACCGGGCTGAATGCGCATCGGGATTTTGCCGTGCGCTCGGCGGAAGAAATCAGCCGGATTACGGGAAAAGACTTTGTGACCGCGGAGAATAAGTTTCATGCTTTGACGTCAAAGAATGCGCTTGTTTTTACGCATGGCGCGTTCAAGGCGCTGGCTGCGGATCTGATGAAAATCGCGAACGATGTCCGCTGGCTCGCCAGCGGTCCGCGCTGCGGTATCGGAGAACTGATCATTCCGGAGAATGAGCCGGGAAGTTCGATCATGCCGGGCAAAGTCAATCCGACGCAGTGCGAGGCGTTGACTATGGTTGCCGTGCAGGTCATGGGAAATGACGCGGCGGTTGGAATTGCTGCGTCACAGGGTAATTTCCAGCTGAATGTTTTTATGCCGGTACTGATCTCGAATTTTCTGGAATCGGCGGGTCTGCTGGCTGATGCGATGGATTCTTTCGGCAGAAACTGTGCGGCCGGCATTCAGCCGGACTGCGGACGGATCAGCGCGAATCTCGACCGTTCGCTGATGTTGGTTACTGCACTCAGCCCGCATATCGGCTACGAGCGCAGCGCAGAAATTGCAAAGAAAGCACACGCGGAAGGCCGCACGCTGAAGGAAGCCGCGCTGGAACTCGGATTTGTGACGGAAGAGGAATTTGACCGCTGGGTCGTTCCGGCGAATATGGTGCGACCGGAGTAATGCGGTGACGCGCCGGAAAACTGGGCGCCGCCGGAATGCCGCATTGCACCGGGCCGGCACTGCTTTGGTATATAAGGTGCGTCCGGAATGACGCCACGGTGGCGCGCCGGCCGGGAACAGGCAGAATTAAAAACAGGAGGAAAATAATGGATTACGCAAAGGAATCGCTAAGGCTTCATGAAGAATGGAAGGGCAAAATCGAGGTCATTTCAAGAGTTCCGGTTCAGTCGACGGACGATTTGTCGCTCGCCTACACGCCGGGCGTCGCAATGCCGTGCCTGGAGATTAAAAAAGACCCGGAAAAAAGTTATGAACTTACCCGGCGCCGGAATATATGCGCTGTGATCACCGACGGTTCCGCCGTTCTCGGACTCGGGGACATCGGACCGGAGGCCTCGATGCCCGTCATGGAGGGAAAATGTGTTCTTTTTAAGTCTTTTGCTGATGTTGACGCGTTTCCGCTCTGCGTTGATTCCAACGATGTCGATACCTTTGTCAATGCCGTTTCACTGATTTCCAAATCGTTCGGCGGAATCAATCTGGAAGACATCTCCGCGCCGAGATGCTTTGAGATCGAAAGAAAACTGAAAGAAAAATGCGACATTCCGATTTTTCACGACGATCAGCATGGTACGGCCGTCATTACGCTTGCCGGTCTGACCAACGCGCTTAAAGTCGTGGGGAAAACAAAGGATGTCCGTATCGTGACTTCCGGAGCCGGTGCCGCCGCAGTTTCCATTACAAAACTGCTTCTTTCCGCCGGATATCAGAACATTATCATGACCGACCGGAGGGGCGCGATCTACAAAGGACGTCCGGAGGGCATGAACTGGATCAAGGAAGAGATGGCGGAACTGACGAATAAAGAATTGAAAAAGGGAAGTCTCGCGGACGTAATCACGGGTGCCGACGTATTCATCGGCGTATCCGGACCGGGCGTTCTGACAAAGGAAATGATCGGCACGATGAACACGGATCCGATCATCTTTGCCTGTGCCAATCCGACGCCGGAGATTTTTCCGGACGAAGCAAAGGAAGCCGGCGCAGCCGTCGTTTCAACCGGCCGTTCCGACTTCCCTAATCAGATTAATAACGTACTCGCTTTTCCGGGCATTTTTCGCGGCACCTTTGATGCCGGGGCTTCCGATATCAACGATGAGATGAATATGGCTGCCGCGCGGGCTCTTGCCGGCCTGATTCCGGATGATGAGCTGAGCGCCGATAACATTATTCCAAAAGCCTTTGATCCGGCCGTCGGCCCGGCTGTCGCAAGAGCTGTCGCCGAAGCCGCAGTCAGAAGCGGTGCAGTACGTAAGCCCGTATAAACCCGTATATAATAAACAGGTAAGCCCGCATCACACCAGCCTTAATCGCAGCGGTGAGTATCAATTCTGAATATACAGTATTAATTCTCGGAAAAGTATTAATTCTTCAGGCTCTGAAGCGGCGCCGGGATCCGGCCGCCGCGATTGATCATTTTGGCAGGGGACTGCGTCCGCAGCTTCATGACCGGGCCGCCTCCCAGAAGACCGCCGAAATTCAGTTCTTCGCCTTCTTCAAGTCCGATTGCCGGGATCGCGCGGACAGCGGTCGTCTTGCCGTTAATCATGCCGATCGCGGCTTCGTCCGCAATAATAGCGGAGATGACTTCCGGCGTTGTGTCGCCCGGGATAATGATCATGTCAAGACCGACAGAGCAGACAGAGGTCATTGCTTCCAGTTTTTCTATGGAGAGAGTACCTTCTCTGGCTGCCGTGATCATTCCTTCGTCTTCGGAAACCGGGATGAACGCGCCTGAAAGTCCGCCGACGCTGGAGGAAGCCATCAGGCCGCCTTTTTTCACCGCGTCGTTAAGCATGGCCAGAGCGGCTGTTGTGCCGTGCGCGCCGCATTTTTCCAGTCCGATCTCCTCCAGGATATGGGCGACCGAATCGCCGATTGCCGGAGTCGGGGCAAGTGACAGGTCGATGATCCCGAATTCGGTGTCGAGCATGCGGGCCGCTTCCGAACCGACCAGCTGGCCGATGCGGGTGATTTTGAACGCGGTTTTTTTGATTTCTTCTGCGATCACGTCGAGCGGGACGTCATCCGGCATGCCGGCCAGAACGGAACGTACGACGCCCGGGCCGGATACGCCGGCGCTGATGCAGCAGTCGTCGTTTCCCACGCCATGGAACGCGCCGGCCATGAACGGGTTGTCGTCAACGGCGTTGCAGAAGACGACCAGCTTGGCGGCGCCGATGCACTGATCGTCCTTTGTCAGTTCGGCTGTTTCACGGATTTTTTGTCCCATAATTCTTACGGCATCCATGTTGATGCCGGTTTTTGTTGAACCGATGTTGACCGAGGAACAGACAAGATCGGTCTCTGCGAGGGCCTGCGGAATCGAATTGATCAGACTTTCGTCTCCGGCGCTGAATCCGCGCTGCACAAGCGCGGAGTATCCGCCGATGAAGTTGACGCCGACGTCCTTGGCTGCGCGGTCAAGTGTTTTGGCGTATTGGACAGGATTTCCGCCGCTCACTCCGGCCAGAATGGAGATCGGCGTAACCGCGATCCGTTTATTGACGATCGGAATCCCGTATTTTCCTTCCAGGTATTCGCCGGTTTTGACCAGATCTTTGGCCCGGTTATAAATCTTACCGTATATTTTTTCACAGGAGCGGTGAATGCTTGAGTCCGCGCAGTCGATCAGGGAAATCCCCATCGTGATCGTACGGACGTCGAGATGCTCGTCCTGTATCATTGAAATTGTTTCCAGTACATTTTCAAAAGTTTGCATTGTACCACCAGCCTTTCGTCAGATCGTATGCATCGCGTTAAAAATATTCTCGTGCATGACGTGAACGACCATATCAGGCACGCTGGCGGATACTTCATTCTGGAGCTTGGTGATGCTTACGTTGAGTTTTGTAACGTCTGTAATCATGACCATGCTGAAAATATCATTGTTTACATTCATGTCCACGTTGAGAACATTTCCGTTCGCTTTGGCGACGACTGCTGAGGCAGCGGCCAGTATGCCGGTGCGGTCGCTTCCGACGATGGTGATAACTGCTTTTTCCATACCTTTTTCCTTTCTGAAGCAGTGCTTCTGACGGGTGCGCCGGAGGCGCCCGTTTTATCCAAATCGTTAGTTCTATCCAAATCATTTGTTTGTCCAAAACATTACTGATAAGATAATACCATTATTCTGCGCTCTGTTCAAATGGAACCGGTATTTATTCAAAGAAGGTTTCTATGAGTGAAGGGTATGTGATATAATGAACGCAGCAGTATTTTTACCCGAAGAAAGAGGAAAGTATATGGTACATATTGGAAACGACTGGGATGAAATCCTGAAGGGTGAATTTGATAAGCCGTATTATCTGGCGTTAAGACAGTTTCTGATCAAAGAATACCGGTCCCTGACGGTTTATCCCGATATGTATGATATTTTCAATGCACTGAAGTATACCGCGTATAACAATGTGAAAGTCGTCATACTCGGTCAGGATCCGTATCATGAACCGGGGCAGGCTCACGGCATGGCTTTTTCGGTTATGAAGGGCGTTCCGCAGCCGCCTTCGCTGGTCAATATTTTTAAGGAACTTCAGGATGATCTGGGAATCGAACCGCCGCCTTCCGGCGACGGATGTCTGATCCCGTGGGCAAGATCGGGCGTTTTGCTTCTCAACGCGGTACTTACTGTTCGCGCGCACAGGGCGAATTCTCATAAAGGCAAAGGATGGGAGCATTTGACAGATCGGATTATTGAACTGATCAACGAGCGGGAAAAGCCTGCTGTATTTATTTTATGGGGTCGCAACGCTAAGGATAAGATGCCGCTGATCACCAGCCCGCGTCACCTGGTCCTGACCGGGGCGCATCCGAGCCCTTTGTCCGCGTACAGAGGTTTTTTCGGGGGACGTTATTTTTCAAAGGCAAACGACTTTCTGACCCGGAACGGGCTCGGAGAGGTCGATTGGACGCTTAAAGAAACGGAGGATTTTTAATGAGTATTGCACTGATTATTTTAATCGTTATTGTAGTCCTGATCATTTTATTTATTGTAATGATATACAATCAGCTGATCAAATTAAGAAACAGTGTTCGAGAAGGCTTTTCAACGATGGATGTATATCTGAAGAAACGGTTTGACCTGATCCCGAATCTCGTGGAAACGGTCAAAGGGTATGCTTCTCATGAGAAAGAAACGCTTACCCGGGTAATTGAAGCGAGAAATGCTATCAGCACGACGGCGCCGTCCGCGGACCGTATCAAGAGCGAGAATGAGCTTTCCGGTGCGCTGAGACAGTTGTTCGCGCTCTCTGAATCGTATCCTGATCTCAAGGCGAACGCAAACTTTATGGATCTTCAGAATCAGCTGAAAGGCATTGAGGGAGATATCGCCAATTCAAGAAAGTATTATAATGCGACAGTCAGGACTTACAACAATAAGGTCGAGATGGTTCCGAGCAACATTATCGCGGGGCTTTTCCATTTCACGGAAGAGCCGATGTATGAAGTTGACAGCGAGGAAGAAAGACAGAATGTTCAGGTGAGCTTCGATGCGTAGAAGACTGAATATGAGTGAATGCGGACATAAAACGGCGGCCTGCTTCCGTCCGGCGGTGCTGGTGCTGACAGCTGTGCTGTCCGTTCTCATTCTGACAGCGCTGACGCCGTCTGTGTTCGCGGACAGTACTCTCCCGCAGGGTTATCAGGATTCCGCGCCGGATGATTACATCACACAGAATTTTAAGGTAAATGTAAAAGTCGACGCGAATCATACCTGTCATTTCACCGAGAAGATCTCCGTGGACTTCATAAAGCCGCATCACGGCATTTATCGTTATATTCCGTCCGTTTCCAAATATTACGTCGTAAAACACGTAAAAGCGGACGGCGGTGATGTCAACCTCAGCAGCCAGCGCGAGTCCGGCGCGAACGGAGAGCAAATCAATTATACGGTCGTCAGGATCGGCGACAAAGATAAAACAATTAAGGGAAAGAAGACATATACGATCAAATACGATCTTGTCTGTTATAAAGATGACGATAAGAAGCAGGATTCCCTTGCGCTGAATGTCCTTCCGACGAGTTGGGAAACTTCGATCCGACACGCCTCAGCAAACGTGACACTGCCGAAAAATATTCCTGAAGACAAGCTGAAGTTTTACGGAGGAAAGTACGGCAGTAAAGAAGAGGGGCCGGGCGTTTTCACGACAAAGGTTACTGACGGCAGCAAAAAGATTTCGATCGCCGGTGACGGACTGGATAAAGGCGTCGGCTTTACAATCCGCGCTTTGCTCCCGGAAGGTTACTGGGTCAATCCGCCGACGCATGATTTTGCGCTGAAACTTATGATTTTCCTGCTGATCCTTATTCCGCTTCTGCTCGCGCTGATGTGGTATAAATTTGGACGCGATCCGCAGATTGTCCAGCCGGTTGAATTCTACGCGCCGGATGGCCTGACGCCGGCGGAAGTCGGCTACGTTGTGGACGGATCAGCTGATCGGAAGGATCTGACTTCACTGCTTATTTATTTTGCGTCAAAAGGATATCTGAAGATTACAGAGAATAAACGAGGCAAATTTGGAATTACCAAGCTTCAGGAAATTGACCCGTCCGAGAAGAAATTTGTCAAAACGTTCTTTAAAGGGCTTTTTAAGAAGAAAGATTCTGTTAAGCTTGATGATCTGCCGGCCAGTTTCGCGGATACGGTTGAATCGTCCAAAGATCAGCTGGTTGACTATTACAAGGAGCCTCACAATCGGATTTATACTTCGGCATCGGTTGCTGCCAGAGGATTCAGTCTGATCCTGATGCTGATTCCGCCGTTCTTCGGTATGGCGCTTGCTGGTTACTACGCGTTCGATTCGACATTGGGGGCAGCTATATTCGATACCATTCTGATGCTGATCGGAATGCTGATGGTAATCAATCAGTTTGACCGCGCGCGGTCGAACACGGTAAAGCGCAGAACTGTATTTCTGGTAATCGGATTCATACTCTTTTCTCTTGGTCTGTTTATTGCCGTTTCTGTGACGGCGAGCGTTGTCGGACGTTTATTCCCGGCAATTCTGCTCGGAGTATCGACCTTGATCTCGTTCTTCTTTACGATATTTATGAAGGCGAGAACCGAGGAAAATGCCGGGCTTGTCGGCCGGGTTCTGGGATTCCGTAATTTCATCCGGAATGCGGAATACGACCGTCTGAAAATACTGAGTGACGAAGATCCGGAGTATTTCTTCAATGTAATGCCATATGCCTTTGTCATGGGTCTTTCGACGAGATGGGTGGAACGTTTTTCGGACATCAGGATCCAGAAGCCGGACTGGTATGACACGTATCGCTACGACGGCAGGATGTTCAACGCGTTCTGGATGACGCGAATGATGACACGCACGTCGGCCGCGATGGATCGGGCAGTCAGCGACGCGATCAAAGCTGATTCCGGCGGCGGATTTTCCGGTGGATTTTCCGGAGGCGGATTTTCCGGAGGCGGTTTCGGCGGCGGTGGCGGCGGCGCATGGTAGAATGAGGTGCTGCACGTCAGGAGGACGCTGAAACACAATCATAACACAATCATTAAGCAATTATCGGCCAGTAATGGTTATGAACTGAACCCAAAATGTCAGATACATTTTGGTTGGACATCAGATTGCTGATAAGGACTGAATTCTGTATTGAACAGGGGTCAGTCCTTTTTAAGCTTTGCCCGTTATCCTTTTGTCAAGCTTGAAAGAGCGCAGGAACTATGGTATCATTAAGCGTTAATTTCCATCAGAAAAGAAGGTTCAAGCATATGGGTGAAAAGCAGAAAATCGTTAATATTGCCGTTATTGCACACGTCGATGCCGGAAAATCGACCCTGGTTGACGCGTTTCTCAGTCAGAGCCACGTTTTTCGTGAAAATGAAACGGTCGCGGACTGTGTCATGGACAGTGACGCGATTGAACGGGAGCGCGGGATCACGATTTATTCCAAAAACTGTTCGATTATGCATAACGGCGTTAAAATCAATATTGTAGATACGCCGGGGCACGCTGATTTTTCGTCAGAAGTAGAACGCATTATGAAGACCGTGGACACCGTTATTCTGCTGGTCGACTCCAGCGAAGGCCCGATGCCGCAGACGCGTTTTGTCCTGAGTAAATCGCTTCAGCAGGGGATCAACCCGATCCTTTTCATCAATAAAATCGATAAGAAAGACGCGCGGATCGACGAGGTCGTCGATGAAGTCTATGAGCTTTTCATGGATCTTGAAGCAAATGACGATCAGCTCGATTTCCCGATTCTTTATGGAATCGCCAGACAGGGAATTGCCGTGTACGATCCTGCGGAAGTCCGGAACATTACGATCGGTGAGGGCGACCGGAAAATCAAACGTACGCCGGCCGGTTACGGCGGACTTGACATCAGCCCGCTGCTGGACTGCATTATCGAGCACTGCGACACGTATCCGGACCTGCGGGATGAGCCGCTTCAGCTGCAGGTTTCCACACTGGCGTATGACGATTACATCGGCCGCCTTGGAATCGGCCGTCTGACAAAGGGGACTCTGAAGGAGGCGCAGCAGGTTGCTGTGGCCGGGGAAGGAGGCGTTGTCCAGCCGGCAAAAATCAACCAGGTCTTTGTTTACCGGGGACTGAAGAGAGTGGCCGCGGCAGAGGCCGAGTGCGGCGATATCGTCGTCGTATCCGGGATTCCGGACATTTCTATCGGTGAGACGATCTGCGACCCGGATAATCCGGAGCCGATGGACATGATCCGCATTGAAGAGCCGACGCTGGCGATGGAGTTTATGGTCAACGCGTCTCCTTTTGCCGGAAAATCAGGGAAATATGTGACGTCCAGACATATCCGGGATCGGCTGATGAAGGAGCTTGAAGTCAACGTCGGGCTGCGCGTGGAAGAGACAGACAGCACGGACTGTTTCCGTGTTTCAGGAAGAGGCGAGCTGCATCTTTCGATTCTGATCGAGAATATGCGCCGCGAAGGCTATGAACTTGCGGTTTCCAAGCCGGAAGTCATTTTTACAAAGGGGCCGGACGGGGAGCGCCTGGAACCGATTGAAGAGGTCGTGGTTTCGGTGCCGGATGAATACGCAGGGACGGTCATCAGTAAGCTGAACCGCAGAAAGGGCATGATGATTCAGATGAACGCGGAGAATGGGTTTACGAGACTGGAGTATCACGCGCCGACGAGAGGACTTCTTGGCTATCGCTCTGAATTTATCAACGACACGCACGGCGAGGGTTCTATGGAGCGACGGTTTTTTGATTTTGAGGAGTTCCGGGGCGCTATTCCCGAGCGTACCAATGGCGTGGCGATCGCGATCGAAGAGGGTTCCTGCACGCCGTACGCGATTTTCAATATCCAGGAGCGTGTTCAGATGTTTGTGGAGCCGGGGACAAAGGTCTATGAAGGAATGATCGTGGGCATGAACCACCGGAGCGAGGATATGGAAGTGAATCCGTGCAAGGCAAAGAAGGTCAGCAATATGAGAGCGGCGGGCTCCGATGATACGATTAAGCTGACGCCGCCGCGGGTTTTCACACTGGAGGAGGCGCTGGAATTTGTCGCTGATGATGAGCTGGTAGAAATAACGCCGGATGACATTCGTCTCAGAAAAAAACTGCTTCGTGAACTGGAAAGAAGAAGAGCACGCAATGCGGCCGCCCGATCATAAAGATTTAGAGAGAAAGATGAGTCATTTGAACCCGGGGCTTGGTTTTTACCAGATTTATGGTAATTTTTTAAACTTTTTTGAAAGTTATTTTATTATCAAGTTACATGACTGCCTTTATGTGGTAAAATAAATACAATCCTTTATCCTTTTTCGGAGGTATTTTGATGAATGTTAACAGTTTGAGTAAAACTCTCAGCAGTATAGAAAATTTTAGTCTGAAAGACCTGAATTTCAGATTGCTTGTGAATATCACGCAGCTTGTCGCGGTGCTGCTGATCGGCTGGATTATCATTCGTATCATCGTACATTTTGAAAAGAAAGCGCTTAAAAAATCGAAGCTTGACGATGCGGCTCATGTCATTATCATCCGGATCACGCGAATTACCCTGTGGGTACTTCTGATTCTGACGATTCTGTCAAAGGCCGGGATCAGTATGGCGCCGTTTGTCGCGCTGCTGGGCGGCGGAGCTGCCGCGATAGCGCTGGGCCTGAAGGACAGTCTCGGCAATGTGGCAGGAGGACTCATTCTGATTTTCACAAAGCCTTTTACCCAGGGTGATGAAGTCGAGCTTTGCGGAGTCAGCGGAATTGTGCAGTATATCGATCTTATGACGACCCGGCTGCTGACATTTTCGAACCGGCTGATTGTCATACCGAACGGGAGTATTGTGGTTTCGGTAATAATCAATCATTCGGCAGAGGATATCCGGAGAGTCGACAGCAAAGTCATGATTCACAGGGGATCGGATGTCGAGAGAACCAGGGTTCTGCTGCAGGAAGTCGCTGCTGAGAATAAAGCGATCCTTCGCGATCCGGAGCCGCTGATTGCTGTCACAGAGACCAATGCTGACGCGATTTGCTTTGATTACGGTGTATGGTGTAATACCCCGGATCGCTGGGATGTAAAGTATTATATTGAAGAAGCTGTTGTTAAGAAGCTGTCAGCTGCGGGGATCAATATGCCTGTTTCAGAGCTGGATGTTAAAATTGTGGAGACAGAACGCCCTGTGAAGGCAGGAGCCCGCCCGTCATAAACCGTCCATCCAAAATTATTATTATATATAAACAATGAGTTAGTGGATCGGAGAATTAAGTATTTAGGAGTTAAGAGTATGGGAGAAATCAAGAAATTCAAACGAGTTCTTGTCGCAAACCGCGGCGAGATCGCCATTCGAGTTTTCAGAGCATGTAAAGAGCTCGGCATCAGAACCGTAGCAATTTATTCTGAAGAAGACAAAAAATCTCTGTTCAGACTTAAAGCCGATGAATCGTATCAGATCGGAAAAGGTAAGGCTCCGGTAGAAGCATACCTCGCAATCGACGAGATTATTCAGCTTGCAAAGGCAAAGGGCGTTGACGCCATCCATCCGGGATACGGATTCCTCGCGGAAAATGCTGTATTTGCCGACGCATGTGAAAAGAACGGCATCGAATTCATCGGACCGACTGCGGCCATGATGAACAGACTCGGAGATAAGATCCAGTCAAAAATTGTTGCATCAGAGGTTGGCGTACAGTCCGTACCTGGCGTCCAGGAAGCGATCAAATCTGAAGCAGAAGCTGTAGAATTTGCGGATTCCTGCGGATATCCTGTAATGCTGAAGGCAGCGGCAGGCGGCGGCGGACGCGGCATGAGAGTCGTACGCAGTAAAGATAAGATCATCGGTGAGTTCAGAAACGCTCAGAGTGAAGCGCTGAAAGCATTCGGAAATGATGATATCTTTATCGAGAAATATCTTGAGAATCCGAAGCATATTGAGGTTCAGGTACTCGGCGATAAGGAAGGAAACATCGTACATCTTTATGAACGTGACTGTTCCATCCAGAGACGTCACCAGAAGGTTATTGAGTTCACGCCTTCACTTTGTCTGACGGATCAGCAGAGAAAGGATCTCTGCGCTGACGCGCTGAAGATCGCGAGAGCCGTAAACTACAGAAGTGCCGGAACTGTAGAGTTCCTGCTGGATAAGGACGGCAATCATTACTTCATCGAGATGAACCCGAGAATCCAGGTAGAGCATACTGTATCTGAGCTTGTTACGGGCATTGATATCGTTCAGGATCAGATCCTCATTGCACAGGGATACACGCTGGATTCCCCTGAAATCAACATTAAGAAACAGAGAGACATCACTCAGAGAGGATATGCGATCCAGTGCAGAATCACGACAGAAGACCCTGCGAACGGATTCGCGCCTGACACCGGTACGATCGAGCAGTACAGATCTTCCGGCGGATTCGGAATCAGACTGGACGGCGGAAACGGATTTACCGGTTCAGAAGTCAGTCCGTATTATGACAGCCTTCTCGTAAAGGTCAGCTCGTACGCGCTCAACTTTGATGACGCAAGAAGAAAAGCAATCCGCGCGCTGGCTGAAACGGAGATCAAAGGCGTAAAGACAAATGTAGGATTCCTCCTCAACGTTCTGAACCACAGAACATTCAGAGAAGG
The DNA here is from genome assembly GCA_900318155.1 of uncultured Eubacteriales bacterium. Lineage (GTDB taxonomy): Bacteria > Bacillota > Clostridia > Peptostreptococcales > Anaerovoracaceae > Aminicella. Next base: position 2,432 of record ONJN01000071.1, on the reverse strand, counting down.
AGACTGCGACACAGGCTTCATTGAAAACAATCCGGAACTGCTTGATGTACATCCTGCAGAAGACAGAGAACTCAAGGTTCTCAACTTCATCGGAAACAAGGTTGTCAACGAGACAAAGGGTATCAAGGAACAGTACAACGTGCCGGTATTCCCGAGAATCCCGATGTCCGAAATCAACATGCTGTCCGGAACCAAGCAGATGTTCGACAAATACGGCGCGGAATATGTTGCTAAATGGGCTTATGATCAGAAAAAGCTCCTTATCACAGATACAACCATGCGTGACGCACAGCAGTCACTGATGGCAACCCGTGTAAGAACGATCGATATGACAAAGATCGCCCCTGCGGTAGCACTGTACGGACAGGATCTGTTCTCACTGGAAATGTGGGGCGGAGCGACATTTGATACAGCATACAGATTCATGAAGGAATCCCCATGGGAGAGAGTAGATCTGCTTCGTGAGAAGATTCCTAACATTCTGTTCCAGATGCTGATCAGAGGCGCGAACGCGGTAGGATACAAGAACTATCCGGATAACGTAATCAGACAGTTCGTAAGAGAATCGGCAAAGGCCGGAATCGACATCTTCAGAATCTTCGACTCCCTGAACTGGGTACCGGGTCTGGAGGTTGCGCTCGATGAAACGCTGAATCAGGGTAAGATCGCTGAGACGGCAATGTGCTACACTGGTGATATCCTTGACTCTTCAAGAGATAAATACACGCTGAAATACTATGTAGACCTCGCGAAGGAACTCGAGAAGAAGGGTACTCATATCCTCGGCATTAAGGATATGTCCGGACTTCTCAAGCCGATGGCAGCCAACAAGCTGATCAAGGCACTGAAGGAAGAAATCGGAATTCCTGTTCATCTGCATACGCATGACACAAGCGGTAACGGTGTTGCTACAGTACTCATGGCAGCACAGGCCGGCGTTGATATCGTTGACGCGGCGATCAACAGCATGTCTGGTCTGACTTCACAGCCGGCTGAGAATACAATCATCGCATCCCTCAGCAACAGTGAGAGAGATACAGGACTGGATATCGACGGAATGCAGAAGATTTCCGATTACTGGGCTGATGTAAGACCGGTTTACAAGCCGTTTGAGTCAGATCTCCAGGCAGCATCCGCGGAAATCTATAAATACGAGATTCCGGGCGGACAGTATTCCAACCTCAAGCCACAGGTTGAAAGCTTTGGCCTCGGTCATAAATTCCAGGAAGTTAAGGAAATGTACAAGCAGGTTAACGAACTGCTCGGAGATATCGTAAAGGTTACTCCGTCCTCCAAGGCGGTAGGTGATCTGGCGATCTTCATGGTACAGAATGAACTGACTCCGGAAAACATCTATGAAAAAGGTCAGAATCTCGACTTCCCTGATTCCATCGTTGCTTTCTTCGAGGGTATGATGGGACAGCCGGTAGGCGGATTCAACAAAGAACTCCAGAAAGTCGTTCTGAAGGATATAGAACCGATCACATGCAGACCGGGTGAGCTCCTTGAACCGGAAGACTTTGAATACATCAGATCCGGACTCCAGAAATACTTCGATCTGGAAGGAACTGAGCGTGAAGTCAGCAGTTACGCGATGTATCCGAAGGTATACGAAGATTACCTGAACAGCCTCAAGAATGAGGGAGACTTCCATCTGATGGGTTCCGACATCTTCTTCCACGGACTTGCGATCGGCGAGACCTGCGAAGTAAAACTCGATGAAGGTCACGAACTGGTTATCCAGCTGATCGAAGTCAGAAATGTTGACGCAGAAGGATTCCGCGATGTCGTATTCCAGATTGACGGAAATACAAGAATCGTCAAGATCAAAGACGAGACAGTACAGTCCACGCTGACAGCCGCGGCAACACAGTACGCGGATCCGGACAACATTTATGAAATCGGCGCGAACATTCCGGGCAAGATCGTCAAAGTTCTCGTTAAGGACGGCGATGAAGTCAAGGAAAACGATCCGGTTGCGGTAATCGAAGCGATGAAGATGGAGACTAACATCATCGCAACTGCAGACGGTCCGATTGAAAAGATCTATGTTAAGGAAGGCGATCAGGTCAAGGCCGGCGAACTCGTAGCAAAGATCGAACAGCCGGATGCATAATCCATGCTTTTGTGATTCATGTCTTTGACCGGGTAGAACGGTTAAAACGACTGGGTTAAAAACAAACTGGCCGGATGGTTCCTGTGCAGTCTGAATAACGGGCAGCACCCGGAAACCGGGCCATACTGAAACGCGATACAGACCACCGGCCGGCAAAACTGCCGGCTGGTGGTTGATTTAATTTGAAGAATGTGGATAATCTGAAGCAGGATCTGTAATGAACGGGCGGCTGTTTTCAGCAGCTGCCGGTGTCAGCGACGCCGGGCTTTGTTCCTGTTTTTCCCTGATAAAGATTGTTTAAATGGAAAGGACGGTT
>ONJN01000128.1 GCA_900318155.1 uncultured Eubacteriales bacterium | reverse complement strand
GACTCCGCCCGTGTCTTTATAATGAATCATCGACGGCGAAATGCCCGTGTAGACCTTTGTCTCCGGGCTGACCGCCGCCAGTCGGTTGATAAAGTGATAATCGTCCGGCGTAACGTTCGCGTACACGGCTTTGACCTTCATGCCCATCTCCGCGAGCGACGCGCCCATTTCATACGGATTGGCATTGATCATTTCCCCGATCGCAAACGTCAGTCCTTTATGCTTTCTGACAAAACGATCCCGCGCTGCCTGCGCTTCCTCGTAGTATTTCTGATCGTCAAAGGTCACTCCGAGCGCTGACCCGAGCAGCATATACTGGTTATGAATCTTCTCCGGATTGAACAGCCGCGGAAACTCGATATACGGCATTCCCAGCCGGTTCTTCAGATCGTCCGCCGCAAAGCGCGATTCCGCGTCCAGCATCAGATTGAAATTGGCCGCGCCCATCTCCAGATAATCCTCCAGCGTCTCCATCTCCGATATCTGGTTGATTTTTTTGACGCCTACGCTCCTGAGCAGGCTGAACAGTTCGCTCTCCTGATCCATCGGCGTAAAGAAGCCCATGATGTTCACCATGTCCGGCTGAATCTCTTTCCGCTCAAGCAATGAATAAAGTGTCTGCCTGATCGCGGTCATCGGCGGCTTGCGCCCCTCACGTTCAAGCGCGTACATATAGCTCGGAACCACGATGACGCCGGCCTCCTCTTCACACTTCCGGCAGACTCTTTCCAGGTCGGTTCCCAAAAGCGCGTCAACACAGGTGATGCAGATGACGACAACCTTCGGCCTCGGTTCGGCCATTTCCACGATCTCCCGGACAGCGGCCGGTATTCTTTCCAGATGTCTTCCCGTCACGACGTCGGTCTCGGTCATCAGCAGATAAAACATTCTGTCCGCATACCCCTCTTCACTGCTCAGAATCGTTGAATTCCTTCCGCAACACCCCGGTGAAACGAGCAGCATCACCGATTCCGGCATGACGAGGCCGGCTCTTTTGACGCCAAAGCCGATCGCGCCCGGCGAATTGTATGAAATAGTGGCCGGAGAACTGTAAATCAGATGACAGGCCGGGATGAACTCATCCGGTATATTCTTTTTTCCCAGTTCTGCCAGTTTCCCGACAGTAATGTAATAAGGTTCTCTGATCATAGTAATCCTCAGTTCTTATCATTGGCCTGTTATCCGCGTCCGGTATTCTGCCCGGATTTCGGCTCTGCCGGCCGTCCGGTTCCGGCCTCTGATTTCCAGCCGCCCCGGTTCTGTCGCCCCGGTTCCGCCGTCCCGTCCGGACCGCTCCACTTAAGGCCACAGTTCCGGCAGCGGTGCTCAGAATAACAGTCCTTCCTCTTCGTTTTTCATTTCTTCCTGCTTCTCTGCGTCCTGCAGAAGAAGTCCGGCGAGATCAAGGAATTTCCGGCTCACCGGAAGCGTCGGATCCGCCTCAATCACGGTCATGCCCTGATCCTCCGCATGATTGATTTCATCGCTTCTCGGAATATCCGCAATGATTTCCAGTCCGCGTTCTTCCGCGAACTGTCTGACTTTTTCCTCTTCATCCGGTACGTTGCGCCGGTTCATAATGATCCCGCGTACTTTGGCGTAGCTTCTGTCCTCAAAGTTACGCACCGCTTCATTGATATTGTTCGCTGCGTAAAGCGCCATTTTTTCTCCAGACGTTACGATCAAAATGATATCGGCGTACCCTTCGCGGATCGGCGCGGCAAAACCACCGCAGACGACATCGCCCAGTACGTCAAACAGCACGATATCCGGTTTTTCCAGTTCAAAGAGTTCCAGATCCTCAAGCAGATTGAAGGTGGCTATGATGCCGCGCCCTGCGCAGCCGAGCCCCGGCGTCGGCCCTCCGGTCTCGATGCAGCCGACGCCGCCGAACCCGGTCCTCATGATTTCGTCGAGACCGGGGTCGGTGTCATGTTCCCGCATGTAGTTCATGACGGGCTCGAGCGGATGGCCGCCCAGCAGATTGATGGTTGAATCCGCCTTCGGGTCGCATCCGATCTGGATCACCTTTTTGCCGAGTACCGCAAAGGCGGCCGACAGATTGCTCGTCATCGTTGATTTTCCGATGCCGCCCTTTCCGTAAACTGCGATTTTCAGCATG
>ONJN01000118.1 GCA_900318155.1 uncultured Eubacteriales bacterium | reverse complement strand
ACCTCATCACCCTTCATCAGCGTAAGTATGAAAAGCTAAAACAGATAAAACAGTCTATGCTTGAAAAAATGTTTCCGCGTGATGGTAGTAATGTGCCGGAAATACGGTTTGCCGGATTTACTGACCCTTGGGAACAGCGTAAGCTCGGCGAAGTGGGTAAAGCCCGCTCCGGTGTAGGTTTCCCGGACGCAGAGCAGGGTGGCACTTCGGGGACACCGTTCTTTAAGGTTTCTGACATGAATAATGACGGTAATGAGAACGAAATGAATGTGGCGAATAACTATGTGACAGATGCTCAGATTGCTGCTCGCAGGTGGTCTCCAATAGAAGAATTGCCAGCCATATTCTTTGCAAAGGTCGGAGCTGCTGTAATGTTGAATCGCAAGCGTTTATGCCGTTTTCCGTTCTTTCTGGACAATAATACGATGGCTTATTCTCTTGGCAAAGATCAGTGGGATGCGGACTTTGCGAAAGCGCTCTTTGAAACTGTGGATTTGACGACGTTAGTCCAGGTTGGGGCATTACCTTCGTATAATGCTGGCGATATTGAAGCAATGGAAATAATGCTTCCGGAAATACCCGAACAGCGTCAAATTGGGGCATGCTTCCGACAACTCGACCACCTCATCACCCTTCATCAGCGTAAGCGTATTAATTTAGTTTAAGCAAGCCATCGACTTCATTACGAGGTCGACATCCTGATTCTCGAGTTCCTGAATAATATGCAGATATGTCTTCTGTGTAGTTGTCATGCTCGCATGTCCTAACCGGCGAGCAACGCTGGCGATAGAAACTCCTGCAAACAACAGAAGTGACGCATGAGTATGTCTCAGTCCATGCACAGAGATCACAGGTAAATTCAATTTTAAACAATGACGTTCAAGAATTCCGTTCACTGTAGAATTATAGACAACTTTGTTATCCTTGACAAAGATAGGCTTATCTTTTGGCAAGCCGCGCACGAGTTCGGAAAACTGGATAACCGTCTGCCAGTCAATCTGTATTTTACGCATCGACGATCTGTTTTTCGTCGGAAGAAAGCCGCCGGATCCCTTATAATCCCACGTCTTATTAATCGTAAGGGTTTGATGCGCAAAATCAAAATCTTCCGGTGTTAATGCCAATGCTTCAGAAAAGCGCATACCGGTCTTCGCGACGAGAAGAATAAAGTAATCCCAGTTAATACTATCTTTAAGAGTAAGCCCCGAAAGAAGCGTATGAAGCTCAAACTGATTCAAATACTTTATTTTCTTTGGAGCCGGAGGTTTTCCTTTAATGATGGCTTTGCGCGTTGGATCTCTTTCAATGAGACCGTCATCGACGGCGTCCAGGATTGCGCCTTTAATGAGATGATGAAAATCCATTGTAGTCTGCCGTTCATGTTCCTCTGCATAGGCGTTTATTAATTCCTGATATCGAATCCGGTCAAGATCACCGATTTTAAGATCTGAAGCCAGTTTGCATATCCATGAATGCGCCATATTATATTTATTGAGTGTAATTGGCCTGACCGCGCCCTTCTTGTAAACTTTGACCCATTCGGCATAATAATCACTGAACAGATCATTTGATGATTGTTTTTTCGACATTATACTTATCCTCCCTTTACATAAGCCTACGCTGACAAAGGCTGATCGTTAGCAAAGTAATAAGTCGCAATATTATACAATCATTTTTACAAGAAGAAATTCTTAATCGGCTTTAATTCTCGTCTTTGGGCTGATGAAAAGAAGCTTATTTATTCTACATCAAATCCACCACTCAGAATAAACTGACGAAGTTCCATATCGACTTTTGCCGGCACACGAAATGCCTTAACCGGCGCCCCCTCCTTCTTCTCGAAATATGTTTTGGCGGTCTGCTTGTCGACAGTATCTTTCAGTTGGTCAAATAACCCGTATTCATTCATATTCCCGTCCGCGACATTTCTCTCCATAAATGCCCTAAGTAACTGCTCATCCACACCTATAGCAGCGGAAAATCTGTGAATTCTGTCATCATTCGCGTCCGCCTGATACAGGTTAATATAATCAATAAGGGCTTTGTCATCCTCAACGACAATATTTCCCTGTTGAACATCCGTCAGAAATATACCCGCGTATTTCTGCTGTTCCTGCGTCAGAACCGCAAAAGATCTGCGAAGACCTCTTAATGCCGCCGTTGCCTCGACACCTTCCTGCAGCTTTTTAATGTACTTCCGGAAATTCGATTCCATATAATTACGGTCAATCGCGCCCGTACTAATCTCAGTGAGATGCGGATCAATCTCATACGGGAGATCGCCGGACGGATCATCCGGATTATCCGTCCGAGGCAATTCCTTATATCTGAAGAGAAGAGTAAGATACACGGTTTCATCAACAGACACGGTTATCTTTTTAGTCTTACCTTCCTCGTCGTCAACTTTATATTTCAGTTTATCCCAGGCAAAACCCTGAATCTTTGCCGATTCCAGACAAGTATTAAAATCCTTGAACAGCTTGGCAAATTTACCCCGTGCCGCGGCATCGTCCGGGAGTTTTTCAAAGTTTTTCACGCCTGCAGATGTAAACAGTTCTGTGATATCGTCAAAAATCTCATTCATCTTCCGGAGATTCTCCCAGAGCTTACTGACAAAAACACCAAACGGCCGGTCACCGGAATAAAGCCGGAACGCCTGATCTACATTCCGCTTCATCGTATACGGTTTCCGATAATACCGGATAATGCCGTGTGGTTTTTCCCATGAATTAAACAATCGGTTTGTCCGGGAGAATGCCTGAATAAGACCTTCGTAACGCAGAACCTTATCAAGATACAAAGTATTAACCCATTTGGAATCGAACCCGGTCAGCATCTGATCCACGACAATCAACAGATCAATCTGTTTCGCTTTATCATTTTCAATTCCCGTGTACGGTTTCTTATGAGCGAGACGAAGTGAAACATCCTTCTTATAAGCCGAAAAAGTGGGTATCGTATAATTTACATCATAGCGCGAATTATAATCGGCAAGGATTTCCAGTAGACCATCCTCTTTGAAAAGCGCGCCCGGATTATTATCAATATTGGGGTCAAAAAGCGGAGTTACTTTTAATTCAGGCGCCATTTCTTTGAAGAGCCGGTAATACTTAATTGCTTCAGGGATACTGCTCGTCGCAAAAAGAGCATGAAACTTCCCATTCCGGCTGTGCCGAATCCAATTATTACAAATATCCTCTATTACTGCTTTTCTATGCACATTACGATCGTACTGCGATTTTGGTAAACCATCCTCTATCCCGCGCACATATTTCCCGTTATCGTTCCAGAACCCCGCCATCGGAGTTCTGGTCTTATCCATGTAGGTATAATAGATTCTCTCTTTCTTCGGATCTGAAAAGATTTCTTCAATAGTCTGCGCTTTGGCTTTATCCAGCGCAACCGCTTCACGTAATTCATTGTCCTCGTAAGTCATCACCATCGTCGGGTCAAAGCCCAGAACATTTTTGTCCCGAATTCCGTCAGCAATGGAGTAACGATGGAGTTCATTCCCGAAAATGTCCGTAGTAGTGTTCGTTTTCTTGCTGTTGTCATTGTGAATCGGCGTTCCGGTAAACCCGAAAAACATGGCATTCGGAAAGGTGTTTTTAATATTAATCATCATTTCTCCGAACGTATCCCGATGGCATTCATCGACAATAAATACAACACGTTTCCGATTGATGATTTCAATATCCTTTGCCTTGTAGCCCCCTTCTTCCATCACTCTGCTCATCTTCTGAATAGAGGTGACAATCAACGTATTCGCCGGATCAGTGCTTTTTAATTTCGTTACTAATATACCGGTATTCTCGGTAGCCTGTACAGAATCAGCATCATCCGCAAACCCACGATACTCCCGGAGAGACTGTGTTCCGAGTTCGATACGATCCATCAGGAACACGACTTTGTCAGCATCACCCGAGTTCGCGATCAGCTGGGCCGACTTAAAACTCGTCATCGTCTTGCCGGAACCCGTCGTATGCCAGATAAAGCCGCCTTTCTGCCCCGGCTCTGACCATTTACGCTTTGCGACAGCCTGAGAAATCGCCGATGCCGCATAATACTGATAGCCGCGCATAACCTTCAGCGTTTCATCCGTATTGTCTGCTACAGTATAGAACCCGATCATCTGATGTGCCATCGGAATCGACAAAAAATCTGCCGCGATCTTTTCCCAGTTATTTACCGGCTCATTATTAAAATCCGCCCAATGAAAAAAGTAATCCGAATTAAACTTTCCATCCGGTCCAGGGTTCGCAAAATATAACGTTTCCTCCGGGGTCATAGCCACAAATATCTGTACCAGCGCGAAGAGTCCGGTGAATACACCTTCTTGCGCGTATTTTTCAATCTGATGACAGGCCTGACTAACCGGAATTCCACTTTTCTTTAATTCGACATGAATAACAGGCATCCCGTTAATAAGGAGAATAAAATCTCCCCGGCGATCATTCAGCAGCGGATTCTTCGCGAGAAAAACCGGCTGCTCCGCAATCTGATACCGGCTCTGGCCGCCGGCAATCTCCTGGCGATCATAAATCTTCAGGCTCACTTCCCGGCCAAAGTGTAATTCATCGGCCGGATTATCCCTTTTAACAATGACAGTCTTACCGTTAATGAATCCATTCAGCTTCACCGGCGTACGCAGATTTTTAATCTGCTCCAGAATCTGCTCCATTTCGCCTTCCGTCAAAGGGGCGTCGTTCAAACGATCCTGACTATTGTTATTCTCAAAAAGAATATCTGCCCAGTTTTTAATCAGATCTTTTTCCGTCTTATATTGCAGTACTTCAGGTTTTCCGGTCGAGTGATTTACCCAGCCCGCGCTGGCCAGTCTCTGAATCAACGCTTTTTCAAATTCTAATTCTGATTTAAAAACCATAATAATCCTGCTCCTGTCATACAAACATCTTTTCAAGCATCGACTGTTTTATCTGTTTTAGCTTTTCACACTTACGCTGATGAAGGGTGATGAGGTGGTCAAGAGAGGCGAAGTATTCGCCAATTTTATCTTGTTCAGCTATATCTTTTGGTACAACGAGTTCCGCCCCATTGACTACATCTGTGTTAATCGACTCAAATGTTGACCCAGCTGCAAGCTTTTTCCAGTAACCGTCTGAATCCATTTTTATAAGTGACTGATAAATGAATTCATTGCCTTTTATACCGGCAACACCACGCCCCAGCACTGCGTCATAAGAGGTTTTCCCCATAGCACCAGCTGGTGCACGGACACTCATTATTAAGTCGCCAGCTTCTGCAGTCTTCGTTTTTTGTGTCGTCCAGATTCTTGGAGAAACCCATCCGTCCTTTAAATCAGCATTGCCTTGCACCAAAATAAAGTCGGAAGGTTCCTCGCTATATGTAGAACCGTTCGGGGACTGTCCCATAGTCACTTGGCAGATGTCTCCCAACTTACGCTGTTCCCAAGGGGCATTATATTTTCTAAATCGAATATCAGGTTTTTGTTT
>ONJN01000072.1 GCA_900318155.1 uncultured Eubacteriales bacterium | reverse complement strand
TTAAAACCATGAAAACTCTTCAGATCGTAGAAATACAATTCGATGCGTTCGGGAGTTGACTGAGAAATCCCTTTAAAATCATTCTCTTTAAGGCCATTCCTTTTGAAGCCAGCAGAAGTTTTTTCTACAGTCGGCAGTTCCCGCCGCAGCACCAGTTGTCGCTCCAGCCGGGTCAGAACCTCTCGCCGCATCGCATTGATCTCCGAGACTTTGATCGCCGGCACCAAACCGTCCCCGAAAATAATCCGCTCCACTTCAAAAGGCGTTCCGCCACTTTTTTTCAACTGCTTTATAAAGCGCTCCCGCTTCATCGGATTCTCTTCGGCGTCAAAAGGCCCCCGCTCTGCCTGTGCCGAAACAAGACCGTTCCCTGTGATTTCCTCCGCAGCCTCCGAATACGCCGCCGCATTCAGCCGTGTAAAGCCATGTTCAAATGTCATAGTCATCGTTACCGGCAACTTCCGAACAAATTTACCTCCATTGTATGAAACATTTTCGAACGTCGCACGCAGTCTTTTCAGCTGTTCTTTCGACGAAGTCCGGAATACAGCTTTCTCCGGTTCGACTTTACCGCGGATATCACCGATCCGGACGACGCTCTTTTTCATTTCCCTGTAATATGTAACAATATTTCCGACTATTCTCCGACTGTGGATCTCGATCCCGTCACCGGGAGCCAGATCGCCGTTCAGCTCGATGTCTATAAGGTTTCCGTTCACACGACGGACAACGCGCCCGATCCGGATGCCCTGATGTTTCGGAATGTCGCCGGACATCATAGACGGCCCCGGACAACCTTTCAGATAATCGTCTGTAAAACACCCGCGGCTGTATATCTGCATCAGCTCGCTCCGATCCGCGTCAGCCAACTGCACGCGCCCGCTCCGGTAAAACTCATCGATGTATTTTCTGTAAACTGCGGTAACCGCTGCTACGTATTCCGGCGATTTCATGCGGCCTTCGATTTTAAAAGACGCAATACCCAGTCTAATGAGCTCGCCCAGGTGGTTCAGATAGCTCAGATCCTGCGGACTGAGCGGGGATCGGAACGTATTAACCATGTTTCCTGTATCGTCAAAGGTCTCGTACGGCAGTCGGCACGGCTGCGCGCACTGCCCGCGGTTTCCGCTCCGGCCCCCGAAGTACCGGCTCAGCTGGCACTGCCCTGAATAACAGATGCAGATCGCCCCATGCACAAAAATTTCCAGTTCGATGTCCGTCTTCCCGGCGATTTCCCGGAGATCCTTAAGCGAAAGCTCCCGCGACAGAACCACCCGGCTGAAACCGAGTTCCTGCGCAGCCTTCACGCTCCGCCAGTCATGCACCGTCGCCTGCGTCGAAAGGTGCAGCGGAAAATCCGGCAGGCGGCTGTGGATCAGCCCGGCCAGCCCCAGATCCTGCACAATAAGCGCGTCGACGCCGGTTGTATACAGAAATTCCGCATACGCCAGCGCCTCTGCCAGTTCATCCTCACGCATCAGTGTGTTCATCGCCACGTGAACCCGTACATCGCGCTTATGCGCGTAATCGACTGCGGCGGTCAGTTCTTCCCGGTCAAAATTCCGCGCGGAAGCCCGCGCACTGTACATCGGGCCCCCGACGTACACTGCATCCGCGCCGTTCTCCACCGCCGCGATAAACTGCTGTGTGCCGCCAGCCGGCACCAGAAGCTCCGCCTTAGAGCGCATTGTACTCAAGATGCACGTTCTTCTGCTTCATTTTGATCGCCGAAGTGAATATGCGGGCAGTATCCATACAGGTCAGAACAGGGAGATTTCGCTCGATCGCGGCGCGTCTTAGCGGGAACGTGTCGGTTCCGATCAGATTCATGCCCCTCGGCGTATTGATCAGAATCATGATCTCATTCTCAATCATTGGTTTTACATCGGCAAACGGAACATATTCCGCGTCTATGTCATATTCCGCAAGGAATTTCTTTGTCCCTTCCGATGCATAAAGCTTAAACCCGAGTTCTTCATACTTTTTGACTATTTCCGCACTATCTGCGTTCTTATCATGGTCACGAAGGCTTACAAATACACCACCTTCCGTCGGAATTTTGCCTCCGGCTCCGATGAATCCTTTGTAAATCGCTTTATTCAGATCCGGGTCAATGCCGAGGACTTCGCCGGTTGATTTCATTTCCGGTCCGACCGCCACGTCGACATCGGTCAGCTTTGAATCGGAGAACACCGGGATCTTAATCGCGTAATAGCCCTGATCTTTGTAAAGCCCGGTTCCCCATTCCATGTCACGGAGCTTCTGACCCGTCATGACTGCAACAGCGATCTTGACCATCGGCACCTTGGTCACCTTGCTCAGAATTGGAATCGTACGTGACGCGCGAGGATTGACTTCAATAACATAGATCGTCTTACCGTCCCACGCGTACTGAATATTGACCAGACCGACAATATGCAATGCTTTGACGATTTTTCCGGTATTGGCGACGAGTTCGTCAATGACATCCTGCGGCAGACTGTATGGCGGGTACGATGTACAGCTGTCACCGGAGTGTACACCGGTGCGCTCAAAGTGTTCCATGATTCCCGGAATCAATACATCTTCTCCGTCGGCAATCGCGTCGACATCCATTTCAATTCCTTCAATATACTGGTCGATCAGTACCGGATGTTCATGCGACATACGTACTGCTTCTTTCAGATAAGTATCCAGCTCCCCGTCGTTGTAAACGACCTGCATCGCTCTGCCGCCGATGACATAGGAAGGACGGACGACAAGCGGGTAGCCAAATTCAGCGACCGCTTCATACGCTTCTTCTCTCGTGCGGACGGCGGTTCCGTCCGGCGTCGCGATCTCCAGTTCATGGAGAAGGTTCGAGAATTTTTCGCGGTCTTCCGCAAGGTCGATGTATTTATTCTTTGTCCCCAGAATGTTGATGCTCCGCTCTGCGAGCTTTGCTGCCAGGTTCAGTGATGTCTGGCCGCCGAACTGCAGAATAACGCCTTCCGGACGCTCCTGTTTGATGACATTCATGACGTCGTCTGTGTGGAGCGGATCAAAGTAAAGCTTATCCGATGTGTCAAAGTCTGTACTGACCGTTTCCGGGTTGTTGTTGATGATGATCGATTCGTAACCGAGGTCACGCAGCGCCCAGACACCCTGTACACAGCAGTAGTCAAACTCAATTCCCTGACCGATACGGATCGGACCGGACCCGACTACAAGAATCTTTTCATGGTGGGAGCGAACGCTTTCGTTTTGTCCGCCGTAGCTCTGATAATAATACGGCGTCAACGCCTCAAACTCACCGGCACAGGTATCTACGATCTTATAGACCGGATAAATGTCGTGGTAGAGACGGATGTCCATCAGTACTTCACGTGTCATGCCGGTCAGGTCCATAATGTCGTCGTCGGTCATACCGCGGCTCTCGGCTTCACGGACCAGATCGGCCGTGACGACTTCCGCAGTCTTCAGCCGGTTTTCCATGTCGATCATGCCGTGGATCTTGTAAAGAAACCATTTGTCGATCATCGTTTCTTCGTAGATTTCGTCGATCGTTGCGATATCCCGGCGGAATGCCTCAGCAATGCAGAAAATGCGCTCGTCATCACAGGCTTTCAATTTCTGCATGAGGCGGTCATTGTCGAGGCCGGTCACGTACGGAACGCGGAGGCCGCCGCCTTCGATCTCGAGCGACGCGATGGCCTTGAGCAGCGCACTCTCAAAATTCCGGTCGATCGCCATGATCTCACCGGTTGCTTTCATCTGTGTGCCGAGTCGGCGCGAAGCGGTTCTGAACTTGTTGAACGGCCACTTCGGGAATTTTACGACGCAGTAATCCAGCGTCGGCTCAAAGCAGGCGCTTGAGCTCTTTGTCACGTAGTTGCTCAGCTCATCCAGCGTATAACCGATGGCAATTTTTGCTGCGATTTTGGCGATCGGGTAACCCGCCGCCTTGGAAGCCAGCGCCGAGGAACGACTGACGCGCGGATTGACTTCGATAACGTAGTATTCGTCTTTAAACGGGCTGAGCGCGAGCTGGACATTGCAGCCGCCTTCGATTTCCAGCGCGCGGATGATCTTGAGCGACGCGTCGCGCATCATCTGGTACTGCCGGTCGTTCAACGTCTGTGTCGGCGCGACAACGATGCTGTCCCCCGTGTGGACGCCAACCGGATCGAGATTTTCCATGCTGCAGATGATGATGCAGTTATCCTTGGAATCACGGATAACCTCCAGCTCAATTTCCTTCCAGCCGGCAATCGATTTTTCAACCAGAACCTGACCAATGGCGCTCTTCTCAATTCCAAGCTCGCAGTGCTCGATCAGTTCCTCTTCATTATCGGCGATGCCGCCGCCCGTTCCGCCCAGCGTGTAAGCCGGCCGGATAATCACCGGGTAGCCAATCTCTTTGACAATATCGATGCACTCATCCACACTCGTGGCGATCGCACTCGGCGGAATCGGTTCATCGATCTCCTGCATCAGCTTTTTAAATGCCTCACGATCCTCCGCCCTGTAAATACTTTCCTTATTAACGCCGAGCAGCTTCACGCCGTATTTTGCGAGAACGCCGCTTTCGTCGAGCTCCATGCCGACATTCAGACCTGTCTGTCCGCCGAATCCGGCAAGGATACCCTCCGGCCTCTCTTTTTCAATGATCTGCGCGACCGCTTCCTCGGTAATAGGTTCGAGGTAAACTTTGTCCGCGATCCCGTTGTCCGTCATGATTGTGGCAGGGTTGCTGTTGATGAGGACGGTCTCGATGCCTTCTTCGGAAATCGCCTTGCAGGCCTGTGTTCCGGCATAGTCAAATTCCGCCGCCTGTCCGATAACGATCGGACCGGATCCTATAATCAGAACTTTTTCCAGTGTGAAATCTTTTGGCATTACAGTGTTCCTCCTTCCATCAGTTCAATGAACCGGTCAAAAAGATATCCGGTATCATTCGGTCCCGGACTCGATTCCGGATGAAACTGCACTGAAAAGACCGGCTTGCGGATATGCTGCATGCCTTCTACAGTCCCGTCGTTGAGATTGAGATGCGTTACATCCAGACCCTTCAGCAGCACACTGCTGGAATCAACCGCGTAACTATGGTTCTGAGACGTAATATAACTTTTTCCGGAAATTTTATCAAAGACACCATGGTTGCAGCCTCTGTGACCATATTTCAGTTTATACGTTGTACCGCCGGACGCGAGCGCGATCAGCTGATGACCCATACAGATTCCCATGATCGGCATCTGTCCTTCATCGTAATTACTGTTCGTAATCAGTTTTTCAGTGATGATAATCGCTTCTTCCGCCGCCTCCGGATCGCCCGGCCCGTTCGTGATAAACACGCCGTCCGGCTTCATGTTCAAAATCGTCTTCGCTTTGGTTCCGTAAGGAAAAATCGTCAGATTGCAGCCGCGGTCATAAAGCTCCCGCAGAATACTTGTCTTGACGCCAAGATCCATCACAGCCACATTGTACTTCGGATTTTCAGCTTTCCATTCAATGATGTGGTCCGTTCCAGCATCCTTCATCTGATCCGTTCGGAGCTCCGTATTTTCACAGATCTCCTTCAGCTGCGCGATGCTGAGATTCTCCGTCGAAATGACACATTTCTTATTTCCCTCGCTGCGGATCTTTCTTGTGATCTCACGAGTATCTACATCATACACACCCGGCACCTGCTGTTCCCGCAGCCATTCGTCGATCGTCATTCTGCACATCCAGTTCGACGGCGTAAAACACACATCTTTTACAATAAGGCCAAACGCGTGAATCCGGCTCGACTCATTATCTGTATCATTAACCCCGTAATTTCCGATCAAAGGGTATGTCATCGTAATAATCTGTTCCTTATAAGAAGGATCCGTAAGGGTTTTCTGGTAACCGGTCATTCCGGTATTGAAGACCAGCTCGCCGACTCTGGTGCCCTCAAAGCCGAAGCCCTTTCCCTTGTACACAGTACCGTCTTCAATATAAACCGTTCCTTTCATAAAGACTTACTCCTTTCTTCTGCTTTGAAAAAGTATACTATATCATGAAAAAATATTCAACACTCTTCCTATAAAATTGTACGGCGCTTTTCATTCATTTGTCCACCGATTCTGAATTTTACAGTCTTTTCAGCAATTCCCGAATGTTTTTTTAATCAAACACAGCATGTATAATAACAAAATTCCCTTGATTTTTATTCACGGCTATGTTATATTCATCTCGATGTATTTATTCATTTTTATTTATATTTATTAGTATTCGATATAAACGGAGGGTTATTATTATGGAAAAGGAAAAAGCAATACTCGCCTATTCCGGCGGTCTCGATACATCCGTAATTCTGAAATGGCTGCAGCAGGAACGCGATCTGGACGTCATTGCTGTGTGCTTTGACGCCGGACAGAAGGACGACTTTGATGAAATAGAAAAGAAAGCCCTGAAAACGGGCGCTTCGGAAGCGCTGATCATTGACATCCGGGAAGAATTCATCACAGATTTCATTTATCCGACACTGAAAGCCGGCGCGATCTATGAAGATGATTACCTGCTCGGAACGTCCATGGCACGTCCGCTGATGGCCGCAAAGCTCGTTGAAATCGCGGAAGAAAAAGGAATTTACAAGATTTGCCACGGCTGTACAGGAAAAGGAAACGACCAGGTACGTTTTGAAACGACGATCAAAGCGCTGAACCCGGCTATCCAGGTGATCGCACCATGGCGTACATGGGATCTCCATTCCCGTGAAGACCTCATCGCTTACGCCCACGCGCACGACATTCCAATCACACAGACAAAGAAGAAAATCTATTCAAGAGATGAGAACATCTGGCATATCAGCCACGAGGGCGGAGAACTTGAAAATCCATGGAATGAACACAGCGATGATATTCACGTTCTTTCCAGCACCCCGGAAAACGCGCCGGACGTACCGACCTACGTCACAATTGACTTTGAAAAAGGCATTCCGGTTGCCGTAGACGATGAAAAACTGGCGCCGATCGATCTCCTCAACAAGCTGAACGATCTTGGCAGTGTCAACGGCGTCGGCACGATCGACATCATCGAGAACCGTCTTGTCGGTATGAAGTCAAGAGGTGTCTATGAAACTCCGGGTGGAACGATCATGTATCAGGCACATAAGACATTGGAAAAATTAATCCTCGACCGCGACACGCTCGCTTATAAAAAGATCGTTTCCCAGAAATTCGCGCAGCTTGTATATGACGGCCTCTGGTTCACACCACTGCGTGAAGCAATCAGCGCCTTTGTCGATTCCACGCAGAAGCTGCTGACCGGAAAAGTAAAGCTGAAACTGTATAAAGGCGCCGTTTATCCGGTTGCCAGCCAGTCGCTCTATTCCCTCTATAATGAAGAATTCGCGACATTCAGCGAAGATGAAGTGTACAACCAGCAGGATGCGGAGGGCTTCATCAATCTGTTCTCACTGCCGCTCAAGATCCGCGCGATCCAGCGCCAGAGTCTGGAAGGCGTTCCGGAAGCACAGAAGGAACTCGGCCAGAAGGTTATTAAAATCGGCCAGTTTAAGGAATAATCGCTGCAGGCCGGATCATTGCTCCGCGTTTTACCAGTTCCGCAACAAAAAAATTGCCATAAACATTACAGAGAAGAGCCCCGCGCCATGCAGATCATGGTCAAAGGGCTTTTTTCGTGCACGGATTTACGAGGACAGGGAACAAAAGAATCCCGGACTGTGAAGATTACGGGCTGTGGGAACTCCCGGGCCGGGAGGAATCCGGCAGTTTAGCGAGTCCCGAATTCATTGCATGCCTGCCGGGAGATTATTCGCGCAGCATCCGGGATTTTTGTTTGACAACAAGAAAATATGGGCATACACTTACTATGATCGAGTTAATAGTTTTTAACTCCATTGCATGGTTAGATAAATTTAATTTTCTCAGTCGGCATCAACGCTTTCCATTGGATTTCAGTATTTCCACGGTTAAACGCCTGATCAGCCGAAGACATACCCGGAGGTGTTTATGTACTTAATAATAGATAATATCAAAAAATCTTTCGGAAGCGGCGAGAGCCGGTCCGACGTGCTGAGAGATGTTTCATTTTCACTGGACAAAGGCGATCTGTGCGTTTTGTTCGGTCCGTCCGGTTCCGGAAAATCCACGCTGCTCAACATCATCGGCGGAATCGAGACCCCGGACGCCGGCACTTTATCCATCGGTGGAGAAACAATCGAAAACCTGGCGGAAAAGGAACTGACCCGTTACCGCCGTCTCCACCTCGGATACGTTTTTCAGTCCTACAACCTGATCCCAAACCTCACAGTCAAAGAAAATATAGAAGTCGGAGCCTACCTCAGCGAGAATCCGCTGCCCCTGGATGATATGCTCCGCACGCTCGGCCTCTGGGAGCACCGGGACAAACTGCCGAACCAGATTTCCGGCGGGCAGCAGCAGCGCACGGCAATCGGCCGCGCCGTTATAAAGAATCCGGACATCCTGCTCTGCGACGAACCGACCGGAGCACTCGATTATAAAACGTCAAAGGAAATCCTTTGTCTGATTCAGACGGTTAACAGGAAATATCGGAATACAGTCCTCCTCGTCACGCACAATGAAGCGCTGGCAGGGATGGCCGACCGTGTGATCCGGCTTAAAGACGGTTCCGTACTGGAAGATCTCGTAAACCATAACATCGTTTCGGCGGACAGTCTGGAATGGTGATCCGTAAAAACCTGAATATCCCGAACACATGAACTACGGAGGCCATTATGAAAAATCCATTGAATAAACGCTACATCCGCGAATTAAGACAGGACGCCGGCAAATACCTGGCGCTGTTTCTGTTTCTCGTGCTGCTGATCGCTTTTGTGTCCGGCTTCATGGTCGGCGACGGAAGCCTGAAGAAATCTTACGATCTCTCGCTGGATAAATACAACGTGGAGGACGGCCATTTTATCCTCGGAAAAAAAGCCGATACTTCGCTTATCAGAAAGCTGGAAAAGAAAAATGTGAAAATCTTTAATCTTTTCTATAAAGATGCAACCCTTGAGAACGGACATGATATCCGGATCTTCCGGAACCGGAAAACGGTAAACAAAGCCGCTTACTGGGAAGGCCGCGCTCCGGAAAACGACAGGGAGATTGCAATTGACCGGCTGTACGCGGATAATAATTCGCTCAATGTCGGCGATCGCCTGAAAATCGACGGCAAACAGTATAGAATCAGTGGTCTGACGGCTTTGTCCGACTACAGCGCGCTCTTTCTCAACAACAACGATCTGATGTTCGACGCCAATAAATTCACGGTAGCCCTCGTCAGCAACGACGGATTCGACCGGATCCCGGATAAAAACCTTCACTATGCATACGCCTGGAAAAATAACGATCAGAACCTGACCGACAAAGAAAAAAACAGCCTCGCGAAAAAGCTTCAGAAAGTTATCACTAAAGAAGCTGTAAAACGCGCGGAAAAACGCGTCGAATCCGATCTGAAGACCCGGTCGGCCGCGCTGCAGGAGCAGATTATGACCGCCGCGGCATCCGGAGATGTGACGCTGGCCGAAAAACGCACCGACGAACTGAAAAGCCTGACGTCCGAAGCCGCAATAAAGAAAGCGGTCCGCCGCGAAGTTATAAACCAGGGCTATCTGAGCGACTTTGTCAAACGCGCCGACAACCAGGCGATCAATTTCTCCCGCGAGGACATGGGCGGAGACAGCGTTATGATGATGATGCTTCTTTACATCGTCATCGTAATCATTGCCTTTATTTTCGCGATTACTACCCGCAGCTCAATTGAGCAGGACGCCGGCGCAATCGGCACCCTGCGCGCTTCCGGGTACACCAGAAGCGAACTGCTGCACCACTACATCGCGTTTCCGCTGATCATAACGGCAGCCGCCGCTCTGATCGGCAATATCATCGGCTACACGGCGATGAAAAATGTAATCGCGCGTACTTACCTGCACAGTTACTCGCTGACGCCTTATAAAACATACTGGAACGGGCAGGCCTTTGTCCTTACAACCATCATTCCGTGCGCCATTGTTTTGTTTATTGTATGGCTGATCCTTAAAGGAATGCTCCGCTTTTCACCGCAGCAGTTCCTGCGCGGCGAACTGACCAGAAATAAAAATCGGCAGGCGCTTCGCCTCCCTGACTGGAAATTCCTGACCCGCTTCCGGATCCGCATCATCTTACAGAACATCCCGGCTTACACCACGCTGGTGATCGGCATCCTGCTGTCGTCAGTCCTGATGCTGTTCTGCCTGAGCATGGTTCCGATGCTGAATCACTTCAAAGCTCAGGTCGAAGCCTCATCCTTCGCAAAATACCAGTACATCCTGAAGATGCCGGCCGCGACAAAAGTCAGCGGTGCTGAAAAATACTGTATCAAAACGATGTACATCAAAGGAAATATCGATGAAGAGATTGCCGTTTACGGAGTATCTCCGGAGTCTTCATACCTGAACAGGAAAAAGATGCCGACCGGGCAGAAAGAAGTGCTGGTCTCCGCTTCCTATGCCGACAAGTACCGCCTGAAAAAAGGCGACACAATCTGCCTGAAGATTAAATACATCGACAAAGCATACCGTTTCAAAGTTGCCGGCATTTATGATTACGACGCCTCACTGGCAGTCTTTATGCCGCGGAGCCACTTTAACACAGTCTTTGAACAGAATAAAAACTATTACACCGGTTATTTTTCCGACAAAAAGCTCCGCGATATTGATCCGGGCCTTATCGCTTCGATTATAAAGACGAGCGACCTTACCCGCCTGGCAGATCAGCTCGATGATTCCATGGGCACCATATTCAACATGTTTGTCTGGTTCGGTGTCCTAACCTATCTGATCATCATATATCTTTTGTCCAAACAGATCCTCGACCGTAATGCCCGCAACATTGGTATGGTCAAAATCCTCGGCTATGATTCCAGAGAAATCGGTCTGCTTTACAATCGGGTAACCGGTGTGATTACCATCGCCGCATTCCTGATATGCATCCCGATCGGTGACCGGATCTTTCAGGCTATATTCCGGACCTTCATGATGGATTATCATGGCTGGTTTACTTATTACATCGCGCCGTCCGTGTACGTAAAGCTGATCGTTATCGCACTGGTTGGCTATTTCATCGTCAGCCTGCTGCAGCAGCGCAGAATCCGGCGGATTCCGGCCGCGAATGTTGTGAAGATGAATCAATAAAAAATGAATAAACACATGCCGGATTTCCATTAATTCAGAAAAGCAGCCAGTTTAAAATACTGACGCGTCCGCCCTTCTTCAGGACGGACGCGTTTTTAATCCGCTTATGCAGCCTACGATTCCCACAAGCAGAGATGCTGCACTTCCATTTATCGTCTGTTGTATCTCGGACCTTTTCTGTTCAGGCTGTCGCCCAGCAGAAGATCCAGTTCATCCAGCGCTTTCCCGGTGCCGATCGCAACGCAGGACTTCGGATCCTCGGCGATCTTTACTTCCATTCCGGTCCTTTCGGCAATTTTTCTGTCGATTCCATACAGAAGCGCGCCACCGCCCGTCAGCATGATACCGGAATTACTGATATCCGCTGCCAACTCCGGCGGAGTCTGCTCAAGCACTCCATGGATCGATTCACAGATCGTATTCAGCGGTTCTTCCATCGCCTCCATGACTTCATCCGACGTAATCGTTACATTCTTCGGAAGTCCGGAAACCAGATCTCTTCCGCGGCACTCCATGGAAACCTCTTCTTCACGGCGATAAGCCGTTCCGATCGACTTTTTAATGTCTTCACCGGTACGCTCACCGATATAAAGCTTGTGAACTTTTCTCATGTAACGGATAATCGAATCGTCAAATTCATCTCCCGCGATCTTGATTGAAGCACTTGTAACAATACCTCCCAGCGCAATGACTGCGATATCCGTCGTTCCGCCGCCGATATCGATAACCATTTTTCCGTCCGGCTCTGTAACGTCAAGTCCGGCTCCAATCGCCGCCGCAAGCGGCTCCTCCATCAGATAAACTTCCTTCCCGCCGGCCTGGGACGCGGCTTCTCTTACCGCACGCTTCTCTACTTCTGTGACGCCGCTCGGCACACAGACCATAATCGTCGGCTTAAAGAAGCGGGCACTTCCACAGGTCTTTCTGATGAAGTACTGCAGCATTCTTTCCGTGATGTCATAGTTGGAAATAACGCCGTCTTTTAACGGCTTCTCAGCTGTGATATTCGCCGGCGTACGCCCCAGCATCTGCCGTGCTTCCTCACCGATCGCCATGATTTCATCGGTATCCCGGTTTACTGCGACAACCGACGGCTCGTTAAGCACAATTCCTTTCCCCTTGATATAAACGAGTACATTGGCAGTACCAAGATCAATTCCTACTTCAGTGGCCATTATTTTTGTCTCCTTCAATTCTCATCTAATACACGCCCGCCGACCTGAGCGGCTTGTAACAGCGCGACGCGTTCTAAATGCGTTCGCTTCGTCAATGACGTGTACATACGTCATGACCCGGCTCGGCATATAAATCCATCAACTAAAATATTATATACAATTTAAGGATGTTTTTCAATACACAACCGCGGTTCACGCGCTTTAAGCCAGACTTTTTTCACGTGTCGGCAGCGTGTATTTCTGCTCAAAGAACTCATATTCTCTGCGGAAATCTTCGTTCAGCATATTCTTCGCTTCCTCAAGATACCCATGCGTATCCAGTGAATCTCTGGACAGCTCGATAATCGCAACAGCAATATTGGAGCAATGGTCGGAAACTCTTTCATAGTTGCTGAGCAGATCAGTCAGGACAAAACCGTTTTCGATCGTACAGATTCCTTCCTTCAGACGCTCGACATGATGCAGCGTCAGTCGCTCTGTCAGTTTGTCGATTACCTGCTCCAGAGGCTCGACGCGTTCTGCTTTCTCAATACTCTGCTCAAAGTAAGCGCTGAACGTCAGATCAAGAATTTCCTGCAGCGCGTCTGAATAAACACGCAGCTCCTTCATGCTTTCCGGAGAAAAGTGCAGGCCTTTTTCATTAAGATCCACAACGTCCTGCATGATATTCCGCGCGTGGTCGCTGATACGCTCAAAATCATTGATTGTATGCAGCATTTTGGACACACTTCTGGAATCCTCAACGGAAAGCTGATTAACCGAAACCTTCACAAGATATGAACCGATTCGGTCTTCATAAGTGTCTACATCCGATTCCAGCCTTTTGACCTCTGCCGCGGTCTCTTGATCATAATCGAATAAAAGCGACATCGCTTTTTCCATAGCTTCCTTTGCCAAAAGCCCCATTTTATCACATTGCTTGTCGCATTCCGCGATCGCAACACCCGGTGTATTCAGCAGTCGCTCGTCGAGGAAAACGATTTCCCGCGCGTCGTCCGTTTTGACCAGTCTCTTGGCCGTCGCGACAAGACGATTGCTGAACGGAAGAAGCATCGCGGTGGTGCATATGTTGAAAATACTGTGGAACATAGCGATTCCGACCGGACTGATCGCCTGGTTCAGAAACTTCATATCGACAAAGGATAACACCCCGAAATAGATGACCATAAAGATCGCTGTTCCGATTACGTTAAAGAGAATATGAATGACCGCGACTCGTTTGGCGTGACGGTTGACGCCGATACTGGACAGAATGGCGGTCGCGCAGGTACCGATATTCTGACCCATAATAATGGGGATCGCCATCCCCCAGGTGATTTTGCCGGTCATCGCCAGCGCCTGCAGCATACCAATTGATGCCGCGGAGCTCTGAATGACCGCTGTAACGACCAGGCCAACCAGAATTCCGACAAACGGATTACTGAACGCGGTCAGTATGGAACTGAACTTTGACGATTCAGCAAGGGGTGCCATCGAAGTGCTCATCAGTGTCATTCCATACATCAGTATCGCGAAGCCGACAAAGATCGTGCCGACATCGCGTTTTTTATTCGACTTGCAGACCATCATCATGATCACGCCGATCAAGGCGAGAATCGGGGAAAAAGATTCCGGTTTCAGCATTCGGATAAAGAAGTTGTTGCTCGATACACCGATCAGACTCATGATCCACGCGGTAATAGTAGTTCCGATATTGGAACCCATAATGACGCCGACGGTATTGCCGATGTCCATGATACCGGAATTAACCAGGCCGACCAGCATGACAGTAACTGCGGACGAGCTCTGTATCGCAATCGTAATGATCGCCCCGAGAACCAGCCCCATAAAACGGTTTTTAGTCATTTTATTGAGAATGACTTCCATTTTACCGCCGGCAACCTTTTCGAGATTCTGGGACATGGTGGTCATCCCGTAAATGAACATCGCAAGTCCGCCGAACAACGTAATAAAAGAAAAAATATCCATGTTTTAAAAAGCCCTCTCCTTAATAAATCAATAATAGATTCTTCTTTCTTTATTTTATCTATAGTATTAGTATTTGTAAACTTATTATTTAATATTTTGAATACTTTGAAACACTTAACAGTTATTCTACGGCCGGACAACGAAAATGCTCGTTATAGCAGCTCATGAAGAGCGGGGCCTGATACGCCTCCACCAGCGATTTTTCCAGCACATTCGAATCCGACTGACGGACAAAGAAACACGGCTCAACGCCGCCTTCCACGTTGATATTGCAATAATATCTTCCCCCTGCAACGCAGCCGCCGGTCAGTTCTCGATCCTTACAGAAATCGATCGACATGATCGGCTTTGTCTCCCGCAGTTTCTGAATCATATCGTACAGGCGATCATCCTCCTCCTTTAACGAGGAAAGGAACAAAATCATTTTGAAACCCTGTTCGATCAGTTCGTCAAAGAAGGCTTCTTCATTGAACTCGTCCTGATTGTCTTTGTCATAAAAGCACATCCCTATGTATGGCAGCTTATAACTGTGAAGGAGTTTTGCGGCTCTTTCAGCCGCTTTACTAAGTTTTCTTCCTTCTATCTGAAGCCCGACGATCAGATTTCTGACCCTGAGCATATTCTGCACAAACTTTTCATCCAGTTTCTTTCCGTCGGTGTAAATCATAAATTCGCATTCCGAATGCTTGTTGCAAAGCGCAATGATCTCTTCTTCCGCGTTCAGCGGTTCGCCGCCATGAAAAATGAAAATGAATGTTCCGAGCGATTTTGCCTGTTCGATCACATCGTCCCAGCGATCAAAGTCGAGCGCCGCGCTTCCCTGATTCTGATCGAGTTCAATTGATATGACCCAGGGAATATTACACTTATATTTTTTACGGTTTCGTTCCACGGTATGCGACGCCAGCGCATTCGCGTTGATGATGATATTTTCAAACAGGGTCTTCCGGACGTCGTCGTCAATATCACTCCACAGGCTGACAATCAGACGATACCAGTTGTTATCCTCATCCTCAATGATCTTGCGAAAAATTTCCCGCTGCGGCTTGAGAACATCATCCGTTATGTACGTATCCAGCCAGTCCAGTAATTTCGGAAGATTCTCTTCCGGATCTTTTTCCAGATACCCGTACATCGAAAACAGACCCAGTTTTTTTAATTTTTCAGCAATAATACTCATATTCTCATGTGATCCGCCGATCACCTATCCTCCCTGTAATTGTTTCTCGGTGCTATAAATACGATCCTGCGGCTTACTGTTATCATCCCTTTTCGGACAGATTGTCAAATGCGAAATCCAGGATTCCGTTTGTCGCGACAAGAAGCTTTTCCAGAGTTCCACTGTAATTGTCCGTCAGACCGGAAGCAACCCATTCTGTAATGATTCCCACGAGCGCATAAGTACACATATCAGCCACAAAGTCGATGTCCTCCCGTCCGACATCTTTCTTTTCCGCGGCCTCCGCCGCAAAGGTAACCAGCGCGGGACGGATCAGACGCTGCATGAACTGATCGAGTTGCCTGCGGTCCAGAGAATGATATGTATTCAGAATAAACTGTCTTTCCCCGACGAGATCATCCAACACACCCATCAGTACATTTTTCCGGTTTTCAGTACTCAGTCCGGTTGATATATACTCCTGCGCCGCCTGCGTAAACATCCATTCCACCAGATCATAAACATCGTGAAAATGATAATAAAAGGTCTGACGGTTGACACCGCAGCTGTCCGTGATATCTTTTACCGTTATTTTGTTCAGGGTTTTTTTAGACAGCAGATTTTTCAGTGATTCTGCAAGTGCTCTTTCTGTCGAAGCAGCCATCTTTTCCCCCATTCTGTATCTTCATATATACCGGCTTTTCACCTGCCGCCGGCCGGCAAACAAAAAGAAAATTTAGAAGATCAGAGCCTGACCGCGTTTTTCAGAAACGCTTCATAGCCTCTCTTTGTTTCAAATACATCCGCTTTGCTCGTCGCTTCCCACGGAGCGTGCATGTTCAGCACGGCCACGCCGCTGTCGATCACATTCATTCCGTAAAGCGCCAGAATGTAAGCAATTGTTCCGCCGCCGCCCAGGTCGACCTTACCGAGTTCTGCCATCTGAAAGTTGACATCTTCTTTGTCAAAAATATCTCTCAGCATTGCGACGTATTCCGCATTGGCGTCGTTGGATCCGGATTTACCGCGCGCGCCTGTAAATTTATTGAATACCATGCCGCAGCCCAGATAGGCGACATTTTTTTTATCAAAGCTCCCCGCATACAACGGGTCAAAGGCGCTGCTGACGTCGGATGAAAGCATGTTGCACGCTGCCAGGCATCTGCGCAGCGTGAGTTCGCCGCTCCACCCGAGGAGTTCCAGCACTTCGGCCACACTGTTCTCAAAGAACACGGACCGCATGCCGGTCGCGCCTACACTGCCGATTTCTTCCTTATCCACGAGAATGCAGCAGGATGTGCGGCTGACTTTTTCAACATTCAGCATGGCTTTATAAGATGAGTAAGCGCAGACACGGTCATCCTGGCCGTATGAAAGAATCATGCTCCGGTCGAGGCCGGCCTCTCTGGCTCTGCCGGCCGGAACGATTTCCAGCTCTGCGGAGAGGAAGTCTTCTTCTTCCACACAGTAACTGTTTTTCAGGATCTCAAGCACGCCCTTCCTGACGGCGTCAGCAGCCTGTACGGCCGGATCTTTTTCGGATTTAACTCCGGCATCCGTGTCTTTAGTGGAACCATTGTCATCTGCACCGTCACGATCGATTTTTATCGGGCGGCTGCCGAATATCAGGTCCAGTGCCTCGCCTTCGATGACCTTAACCGCTTTCTTTGTGAGCTGCTCCTGAGCAAGATGCACGAGCAGATCGGAGACAAAGAAAACCGGATCATCCGGTTTTTCGCCGATGCTGAGGCTGACCTTTGTTCCGTCTTTTTTCACGAAAACGCCATGCAGGGCGAGCGGCAGCGTGACCCACTGATATTTCTTGATTCCGCCATAGTAATGCGTGTCAAGGTACGCAAATCCGCCATCCTCGTACAACGGATTGAGCTTCACATCGAGACGCGGCGAATCAATGTGCGCGCCGAGAATATTCATACCGTTTTCAATCGGTTCGTCGCCGATATTGAACATGATAACGCCCTTGCCCATATTGACACGATAGACTTTATCGCCGGGCTTCAACGCCTTGCCACCCGCGATGTAATCGTCGAGATCTTCATATCCGGCTTCCTCGATTTCTTTTCGGATGATTTCTGTGCATTCCCTTTCCGTCTTTCCTTCAGAGAGAAAATTGATATAACCTTTGCAGAATTCATCGCATTCCGCGAGCTGTTCCTGCGAATACTTAAGCCATGAGTTTTTCTTTTCCACGAGTAATACCCCTCCATTTTTTCTGTAAGATAATTCTGTTTATTCTGATTACAAAGCGGCTGACAGGCTGTTGCGCGGTCAGCATAAAAGCCGTGCGCCGCTGACTGCCGTCTCAGCTCAGGAGTCCGCCGCCATCGCCGCCGAATCCGCCGCCAAAGCCGAAAAGCTCCGCAAGTTCTGCGATATCACCTAATTCGGCATCATCATCGTCATTATTACCGGTTTCCTGAGAAAATATCTCTGAAGTTCCGCTTTGTTCCGAACCATCACCGCCAAATCCGCCCGATCCGCCGAACGCGCCAAAACTGCCAAAACTGCCGAAATCACCGGAACTGCCGAATCCGCCCGGCCTGCCAAAACTGTCCGGGCTTCCCATGCCGGCGGGCCCTTTACCCGGCAGCGTATCGATCATCATTTTGATATCCGTATCGCCGGATAATTCATAAGCAATATTCAGAAAATACTCCGCGAGCTCAAAATCTCTTTCGTCAACAAACCTTTTTCCAAGGGCGTAAGCGAGACTGACGACATTCGGATCCGGGCCAATCGGAAACCCGTACGCTTCCCCGTATTCCTTCAGTTCGTCGAGCGTCGGATCCACCACGTCGCCTTTTGTCATTTCCATAATATTAAAGAGCTCCGACCGGCCGCTCCTTGACATGGGATCATATTCGAGGCTCATCAGGTAGCAGCCAATCGATTCTTTATACAATTCCTTCTTCGAAAAGAAATACCCCAGATTCCGGTAACACCGCGCAACCGCGTTCGACGTGTAAGCAAAGCCGAAGATTTCCTTTGTCAGTTCATAAAACCGGTCCAGATCGCCGGTAATTTTCATCAGATTCGCGTACGCAAAAGCTATCTTCGCGTTCGTAGGATTCCAGCGCCGTGCCTTTTCCATTGCCGCCTGCGCCTCTTCATACCGCTCAAGTTCAGTGAGAAGGCTGCCGTACGTCCGATAAATTTCGGAAAAAGGCACCGGCACTTCATGCACTTCTTTTTTTGTCCCGCTGTTGATCTCATACAGTACCTTCTCAAAAGAATCGGAAAAGGTGTAATACTCGCTCAGTGAATCATTGTCGTACATATCAGAACTTTCGATGTTTGTGATGATCGCTTCCAGAATATCCAGCGCTTTATCGTAATCCTTTTTATATATGCGATATTTCGCTTCACTAAAAGCCGTATTCATCGCTTTCTGACTATTTCCGACCGCCCGGCTGAATTCATCTTTATTCTCGTCCGGAATAATCTCGAACATCATACGGCCGCAGGCACGGGACACTTCCTTCCCCATCTCGTGCCCGCTGTACCGCGCCATCTGCTCCTGCAGATAAGCGACATCCTGATCAGCGTCCCCTGTCAATCCACCGGTAATTTCATTCATGATCTCTTCAAAGCTTTTCCTCTCTGACATAATCCGCTCCTTTCCGGACAAAGCAATCATCGTCTCTCTATGCCGCCCGGAATCCGACCACCCTGTAAATACAACGGTGCCGGGCCCGGTTACGCCTGGCAACACATCTTATATAAAAGCAATCCCTGTGTCCAGCGCAATTTCCATCATATCCGTGAAGCTGTTCTGTCTTTCTTCAGCTGTCAGCGCGACTGGTTTGAATAAATGATCGGAGATCGAAAGAATCGATACCGCTTTCTTTCTGTCGGCGCAGGCAGTCCAGTAAAGGCCTGCTGTTTCCATTTCTACCGCCAGATGGCCGAAATCGCGCAGCTTTTCATTGATATCCGGCTGCGGATAATAGAAAAAGTCGGACGTATAAACTTTTCCTACTTTATATTTGACGTCTTTTGCTCTGGCATGCTTAACGGCTTCTTCCAGCATATCAAAGTCCGCGCAGGCAGCGAGCTGGCCCGGAATGCCGTACGCATCTCCATAGCCGGAATTCGTCGAAGCAGCCATCGCGATGACGATGTCTTTGGCGTCTACGTCCATATCGAGCCCGCCGGCGGAGCCGATTCGGATAATCGCATCAACATCAAATTGTGTGTAAAGTTCGTGCGCGTAGATACCCATCGACGGAACACCCATGCCATGTCCCATGACTGAAATCCTTTTGTCCTTATAAGTACCGGTGTATCCGAGCATGTTTCTCGTGTCGTTAAAGCAGACAACGTCGGTCAGATAATTGTCCGCAACTGCTTTGGCACGAAGCGGGTCACCCGGCATCAGCACAACTTTGGCAAGTTCATCTTTTACAGCAATGCATGCGGAAATACTTTCTTTAACAGTCATTTCTCTGATCCTTTCTTTATTTACAGCACAAGCGGGTGCCGCCTGCAGGCGGTGCGCCGGGCGGCTGTTATTTCATGTTCAGTTTCTTCAGATTTTCCTCAAACGGCGGCCAGGCAATGCCATTCTCTGTGACGATGCCTGTGACAAGTTCATGGTCAGTAACGTCAAAGGACGGATTGTAGCTGTGCACCTCTTCCAGAGCCATTGGTTCACTGTACCACATTTCTTTAATCTCCCTCGGATCGCGCTCCTCGATGTGGATATCATCTCCTGTCGGCGTATCAAAATCAATCGTTGACGAAGGCCCGAGCGTGTAAAACGGAATGCCGTAGTGCTTCGCGAGAATCGCGACGCCGGATGTTCCGATTTTATTGGCAAAGTCTCCATTGGCCGCAATGCGGTCACAACCGACAAAAACCGCATCAACAGCCCCGCTCTTCATGACGATCGAAGCCATACTGTCACAAATCAGCGTAACATCGATGCCGGCCCTCGCGAGTTCATACGACGTGAGCCGCGCGCCCTGCAGGAGCGGTCTTGTTTCATCGGAAAAAACATGGAATTTCATCCCCTGTTCCGTACCGTAGTATATCGGCGCGGTCGCCGTGCCGTACCCCAGGCAGGCCAGATACCCCGCGTTGCAGTGCGTCAAAATGCCGTCGCCGTCTTTGACGAGCGTCACCCCATGCTCTGCGATTCTGCGCGACATTTCCGCGTTTTCATCATCGATTTTCGCGGCCTCTTCTCCGACCATCCGGACGATCTCCGCTGTTTCGGTCCCGTCATAGCTGTCTACGAGCGCGACCTGGCGCTTCAGCGCCCAGGAAAGGTTAACCGCCGTCGGCCTTGAACTGTTCAGATACCTCGCCTGTTCCCGGAATTCTTCTTTAAATTCGTCAAAAGGTTTCTCTGTCATTTTCTGGGCCAGCATATACATCGCATAGCCCGCAAAAACGCCGATCGCCGGCGCGCCGCGTACCTGAAGAAGCTTGATCGCGTTCCAGGCGCTCTCCGCGTCGCTGATTGTAAAATATTCCTCATGATTCGGCAGTCTGGTCTGATCCAGAATAATAACACTTTTTTCATCTTCTGAAAGTCTGATGACCTCCAAACGTGTCTTTTTTGTCCCTTCCATAATACCTCTGTTCCTTCCGTAATCTGTTTAACCGTACCTACAACGCCTTCCGTCACCGGTCTTCCCGGAAGTACGGCAGCCCCAGACCAGCCGGCGGCTGATTCTCCGGTTTATTACGCATGCCGGTGATGACCAGCACAATGATTGTAACAATATATGGCAACATCTTGTAAAGCTCTTTGACCGCAGGGTAGTGTCCTGACGGAATGAACAGGTACAGAATGTATAGTCCTCCAAAGAGAATCGATGCGAAAATTGCGATGTTCGGCCGCCAAAGGGTGAAAATTACCAGCGCGATCGCCAGCCATCCGCGGTCGCCGAACGCGTTGTTGGACCAGACGCCGCTGGCGTAGTCCATGACATAATAAAGACCACCGAGTCCGGCAATTATACTTCCGATGCAGATCGCCAGATATTTATATTTTGTGATATTGATGCCCGCCGCGTCCGCGGTCGCCGGATTTTCTCCGACAGCGCGGAGATTCAGTCCGACACGCGTTCGGGTAAGTACATAAGCAGCAATGATCGCAATCACGATTGCGGTATAAGCCAGAAAGCCGTAGGACAGGAATACTTTTCCGAACCAGCCCAGATTATGGGCAAACGGCAGCGTTTTGCTGAAATAGTGACTCGTCGCGGAAAGAGCGATGGAAGGTACGTCACTTCCGGTCAGCTTGATCAGAGAACCGCCAAAAAAGTTGCCGAACCCGACGCCAAAGGTCGTCATGGCCAGTCCGGTCACGTTCTGGTTTACTCGCAGGGAAACTGTGAGAAACGCGAAAAGCAAACCCATCAACAGGGAACCGAGCAGGCAGGACAGCAGCGGAACGAGAATCGCCAGTGCCGGATTGACATTGGCACTGCAGCTTTGTTCATATGCAAAAGAGCCGATGACGCCGCTGATCGCGCCGACGTACATAACGCCCGGAATGCCGAGATTCAGACTTCCCGCTTTTTCTGTGAGTGTTTCGCCGGTACAGCCCAGAAGCAGCGGAATACTTTGTACGACCGCCCGCTGGATAAATACTGCTAAATTAAACATGATCGGAAGCCTCCTCTCTGGTCTTGTCATGATCCTTTTTGCGGAAGTGGACCTGATAGTTAATAAAGAACTCACTTCCAATGATAAAGAATATAATGATTCCTGTCAGAATATCTCCGAAGGCGTGGTTAAGCTGATAATTCGTAGAGATTTCACTGGCTCCGCGCGACAGAATACCGAGAAGCAGACTGACCAGCGCCATGGCCCACGCATTGAACTGCGCCAGCCAGGCAACCATTACACCAAGGAAACCCCGGCCTCCCGCCAGCGTCGTCGTGATGGTATGGTCAGTTCCCGCTACCAGAAGGAAACCGGTCAGACCACAGATCGCCCCGGACACGAACAGCGTCCTAATAATGACTCTCTCTACTTTAATGCCGACATAACGAGCTGTATTCTGGCTTTCGCCAACAACCGTCAGTTCATAACCATGCTTGCTGTACTGCATAAAATGATGGATAAAGATAGTCACCAGCAAAACGACGATAATATTCAGCAGGTAGTCGTTGTTGGCCATGACCGGCAGCCAGCCGGCATGAGAATTCTGATTAATGATGCCGACTTTTCCGGAACCCTTCGGCACTTCCCAGACAATGATGAAAAAAGCGACAAGCTGAATAGCTACGTAGTTCATCATCAAAGTAAACAATGTTTCATTTGTATTTGATTTTGCCTTGAAATATGCCGGAATCATCGCCCAGATCGCGCCTGCCGCAACAGCTGTGATGAGGCAAATCAGAATGAGGAGTTTGGACGGAACACGGCCCTCAAGGTAGATCATACACGCCGAAGTCGCGAGCGCGCCGACAAGAATCTGGCCCTCACCGCCCAGATTCCAGAACTTCATCCGGAAAGCCGGTGCAAGTGCCAGGGAAACGATCAAAAGGATCGCTGCCTCCTTCAGAAGAATCCAGATCTTCCGGGTGGATCCGAACGCTCCGTTCAGCATAGTTCCGTACACATCAATTGGATTCAGGCCAGTCGCTGCGGTCGTGATAAGCGCGCATACCAGCAGCGCAATAATGATGGATACAATTCGGATGCCCCATCTGTACTGTAAGTATATTTCCTTACGCCTGGTAATATGGAGAAACGGCTCCCGATTACTCTTCTTCACTTGCTGCACCTCCTACCATTGTCATCATTAACCCTACCTGATTCTTCTCCGCTGTGCGTCCATCAACGATTCCGCTGACCTTTCCGTCGCAGAGAACCAGAATCCGGTCGCACAGCTCCAGCAGCACGTCCAGATCTTCTCCTACATAAATAACGGCGACACCCTTTTTCTTCTGTTTATTAATCAGATCATAGATCGTATAAGACGAATTAATGTCCAGACCGCGGACAACGTACGCTGAAAGGAGTACAGTCGGTGAAGACGCAATTTCACGTCCTACAAGAACTTTCTGAACATTTCCTCCAGAAAGTTTGCGCACCGGTGTAGTCAGGCTGCTGGTGCTGACGTTCAGCGCTTCAACAACTTTTCTGGCCAACGCCCGAGGGGTCTTACGATCCGCAAAAAACGGCCTTCCTTTTCGATAGGACCGAAGCATCATGTTATCAGTCAGATCCATGCTGGCGATGAGTCCCATTCCCAGCCGGTCCTCCGGGACAAAGGATAACGAAACTCCGAGCGCGGCGATCTCCAGCGGATCCCTGCCGATCAGATCTTCCGGAGTACCGTCGTCCTCCAGATACTGTATACTGCCTTTTTCAACCGGCTGCAGCCCGGCAATCGCCTCCAGAAGCTCCTTTTGTCCGCATCCGGAAATGCCGGCAATACCCAGTATTTCACCGGAATTCGCGACAAAGGAAACATCGTCCAGTTTTAATAAGCCGTCAGCTGACCGCACAGTGAGATGATCGACTTTGATCCTTGGCTTCGGGTCAACCGGTTCCGGTCGTTCCATATTCAGTTCCACAGAATGTCCGACCATCATGTTGGTCATTTCCTGCGCGTCTGTCTCACTGGTCTTTACAACGCCGATAAACTGACCTTTACGGAGAATCGCGACACGGTCGGAAATCGCTTCTACCTCATGCAGTTTATGCGTAATGATAATGATTGCTTTCCCGTCACTCTTCATATTCCGGAGGATGGTAAAGAGCCTGTCAGTCTCCTGCGGCGTCAGCACCGCGGTCGGCTCGTCGAGGATCAGAATATCGGCGCCGCGGTAAAGTACTTTGACAATTTCAACGGTCTGCTTCTGCGAAACAGACATGTCGTAAATTTTCTGATAAGGATCTACGTCAAAACCATAGGTGTCACAGATTTCGCGAATACGTTCCGCGGCTTTTTCCAGATCCAGTTTTCCGGGTTCATCAAGGCCGAGTACAATGTTCTCTGCCGCAGTAAATACATCAACCAGCTTAAAATGCTGATGAATCATACCGATCCCGTAATCATAAGCTTCTCTGGGTGACGCAATGGTAACCTGCTCACCGTTAATAAAGATCTGCCCTTCATCCGGGAAATAGAGGCCGGACAGCATATTCATCAGGGTGGTCTTGCCGCTCCCGTTCTCGCCGAGAAGAGAAAGAATCTCACCCTTGTTGATGTCCAGATCCACTTTATCATTGGCAACTACTTCACCAAATCGTTTCGTTACGCCCCGCATAGAAACGGCGGCCACATTTGTGTTCAAAGCTCTCAACATCCTTTCTGTTTAAATAAGTTATTGCATCAAAGGAAAGGACACAGTCACTGCCTTTTCCTTCAATGCAATGTAGCAGAGAAAACCCCGGAAATTCCGGGGTTTTCCGCCGATTTAACATTTCTTTTTAGAATTTTGTATCCAGCAGCTTGATGCCGTCAATCTGAATATCAAAGTAAGGTGCCGAACGGAACTCGGATTCATGGAAATATCCGTCCTTGATAACCTCAGTATCCTTCTTGTAATCTTTGTCTGTGTCTACATCAGCCTTGTAGGAGTCAAGCTTCTTTCCTTTGACTGTGAACGTGGAAGTGTCGAATACATGGACTTTTCCTGCTTCCAGGTCCTTTTTAACCTTTTCGATCTTGTCAACAGTACCCTTTGCCGCAACCTTCTCGTTTACATCAGTCAGTACGACAGACTTTGTCTTGAGAGTTCCTGTCCAGTCAGGTTCGGCCAGCGGCTTTCCGTCCATTGCCTTCTGAATCGCGAGCTTGTAGTACGGAGTCCAGTCGATTCTGGAAGAAACGATGAAAGTGTTCGGGCATGCTTTTTCCGTGCTTCCGTTATAGGA
This sequence comes from uncultured Eubacteriales bacterium, assembly GCA_900318155.1. GTDB lineage: Bacteria > Bacillota > Clostridia > Peptostreptococcales > Anaerovoracaceae > Aminicella. The sequence goes on along the minus strand of ONJN01000072.1, from coordinate 6,801 downwards.
AACGTTCGGAACGCCCTTCTTCTCGCAGGCAGTTGGTGCTCCCATGGAGTCCGCATGCTGTGAAATCAGTACGCAGCCGTTGTTCATCAGCTTATTCGCGCCTTCCTTCTCAGCTGTCTCATCATACCAGGATCCTGTGAAAGTGACTTCCATCGTGGCACTCGGGCACTCGGAACGCGCGCCGAGGAAGAATGAAGTGTATCCGGAGATAACTTCCGCGTAAGTGAATGCGCCGATATAACCGATCTTTGCGTCCTTGGCTTTGATCTTGCCGGCGTCGATCATTTCATTCAGCTTCATTCCTGCAGCGACACCAGCCAGGTAACGGCCTTCATAAATGGAAGCGAACGCGTTGTGGTAATTATCGAGCTTCTCAGTGTGCGCCTTGGTTCCCGTAGAGTGGCAGAACTGTACCTTCGGGAATTTCTTTGCTGCCTGAATCATGTAATCCTCATGACCGAAGGAATCCGCGAAGACGATTCCGCAGCCGCCGTCTACCAGCTCTTCCGCTGCTTCATAACATTCCTGACCTTCCGGAATGTTTGTCTTGATAACCGGCGTAACTCCAAGTTCCTTACATGCAGCGTTTGCCGCATCGATGAAGTTCTTGTCATACGTGGAGTTTTCATCATGAAGACAAATAAATCCGACCTTGTAGTCACTCTTCTTGTTGGCTCCGCCGTTGTTTCCGCCGCATCCCGCGAACGTGAACACAACAACAGTCAGCAATGCAAGCAGCAAGACTAAACTTTTCTTTTTCATGTTTTACCCTTCCTCCTATGATAAATAGATTTGCTAAAAAATAGATATAGAATATCATTCAATACGCTGACGCGTTATATTGAACAAAAGTTAACGCAGTCGTCCCCGACGGACTCAATGCACGCAAGCGGCTCGACGCGGATGCCCTCAGCACGCACTGCGTCACCTCCGCCCTGGAATCGCTTCTCTATGGCAACTGCAACGCCTGCCAGTCCGGCGCCTGCCTGCTCAGTCAGGTCAATGAGTCCCCGGAGGGCATTCCCCATAGCCAGAAAATCATCGACCAGCAGAACTTTGTCATCACTCGTCAGGTAGTCGGAGCTGACTACGACGTTGTAATCCGCATTATGGGTAAAGGAATGAACGACAGTTGAATATACTTCACCGTCTACGTTGCTGGTCTTATGCTTCTTCGCAAAGACGACCGGCACGCCCATTTCCAGACCCGCTGCAGCTGCAATCGCAATTCCGCTGGACTCAATCGTAAGTATTTTATTTACACCCGCTCCATCATAGAGACGGGCGATCTCCTTGCCAATTTCTCTGAGCAGCTCCGTATCAATCTGCTGATTCAGAAAGCTTCCCACTTTCAGAATTCCTCCCGGAAGGACCGCGCCCTGTTCTCTGATAACTTCTTCCAATAACTGCAATTTTCAACTCCTTAAGATATCAAGAAAAAAACATACTAACTAAAATTATATTTTCTAGATCAAAGGATGTCAATTAGATATGTACGAATCGATGAATGTTTCTGACTTTTTCACGGTATCGGTATCTGTTCCGATCAAATCACAGGATGTGTTTTCCTCGGTCTGAAGGAACGGAACGCATCGTTCAGCGTCTTTCATCGCATCACCGGAGTCGCCGGACAAAACTGATGACACCTGAACTCAGTCACGATTCCCGCAAATCATTCTTCTATCGTCATAATGAACATCCTACAGTTCGGACAATAGTATGCCTGAACTTCTTCACCAGAAAGAATAACAAATTCCTTCCCTCTTCTAATTAACCGACCAGGTGTTTTTTCATTATCTGTCGAAAAAAAACCAAAAAAACTGTTTTCAGCAGCGTTTTGAACTGTTCCGTTCACCATGTCACTATTACATTTAATGCATTTCACAACGAGTCTCCCTTTTTTCTATATTTTGAACAAGTATTCAGGCAGTCATTAGATTCCTTTTCGTTCTTTTTATTTTTATTATCTTTCTCTTTTTGTATTAAGAAGATGAATCATCATCCTCATGTCATTGTCTATACCAAAAGGAAGAAGACTGATAATTATAGCCGACACATTATATAGAACCAGCCAACTCCCGATCAGCAAGTTTATTTTTGCAAGAACAGCAGCAATAACAATAATAATATTTGCCAACACCCCGGATAATCCGATCAATAGAATGGTTAGCGTACTCTTTCTTTTTAACGCATTCCTGTCGATCGTGATATATCCTGCAACAAGAACCGGCGATAAAACTAGTTTTCTAATTCTGACTTTTGGTCTTCCGGCAATCCCTATACCTATTTCCTTAACCTCTACTCCTGACAAATATGCAAACAAAAAGTGACAGAATTCATGAAGCGCAGTCGAAACAGCCGTTACCAGATAGAACAGAATGATACACTTGAATGCTTTAAGGAACATCTTTTTTTCCCTTTGTCAATAAACTCAATATTATCGGTAAATTAATGATAACAAAATCTAAAATCAGGATTTTATCAAGATGCCATGCTGCATCGCTCATTAGATGATTCACTGTCAGTATCAACAAAAAGATAAGCAAACTCAGTAAAGCTAACAAAAAACGATTACAGAAAATGAAATGATCACATCTTAGATAATGTGCGTTATAGTCTCGGATAAATCCTCGATTTGCCTCCGATTGATATTTCCTGATAATCGCTATGATTATACAGAATAATACCGATATAATCAAATTGATCGGAAACACCTTTTTTAGAATGAACGCTCTGTTATATGAGCGCTCCCAAACATCAGAAAAAACTTTTGATATATAGTTCTCTGCAGGATAATCGGCAATTAAAGCATTAAGCGTCTTTCGTTCTCTTCCCTTTTTTGTAAAAAGAAACAGGCCGGGAGCCGGTGTTTTGCTGCCGTAAACATCAATCAAATGATTCATGTTATCTGCAGACAAATCGAAAAATCCAGATATATTCTTTCCGTTATACGATAATAATATGTTCTGACCCGTTGTATACCCAGATAAAGTATAGGTGTCTGCATTATACGCTATGGCTTTCTTGAGGCTGCTTTTCATCCCTTTCCGAGCTATCCCAAACATCTTCTCTGCTTTGTCTTTAGGAATACATATCTCCTTCCTGTGATCCCGCGGATAATCACCTACTATCAATTTCTCTACGCCGGCACTCGTCCCGGTATACATAGATTGATACTCATCAATAAAAAAACGGGGTATCGACAATGGTTTTTCGTTTTCAATGGAATTATAGAATTGATCATTATCGAAAGCTATTATTGTTTTAACATCAGTATCTTTAAGAATTTTATAAATATCTTTGCACTCAATATACCGATGAGTATTATTATTGGCGACATCAATTCCTTCTGCTTTCGTGTAAAGCCGATTTGTAGTCGAATATTCATATTCTGCTTTATATGTATGAATTATATCGCTCCGATATTTTCCATTATCATGAGAGTAATTATCAGCATATAAAAGAGTATTATATGTAAGGAAAAAGCTAAATGCCATTATAACAAGAATAACGCAAACGATATTGTATTTCGAACACAGTCCTTTCAGGGACTGTTTCCACGGATGAAACCGGATTGAGGAGGGACAACGCACCGTATCTAAATAAAATAAATCCATATCTGCCCGATTCTGTATAACACGGTTTCCTTCTATAGTAATGCGATAATTATACTTATCCGTTAGTCGCTCATCATGACTTACAATAACCAGCGTTTTTTCGTTTTTTACGGAGTCTATAAGATTTACCAGTTGCCTGACGCCCTCATTATCCAGATGATTTGTTGGTTCATCCAGGAAAACATAAGGAGTCTGCTTTAAAAAAGCAGCAATCAATGAAAGCTTTGTCAGTTCGCCTTCGCTAACTGTGGAAATATTCTGATTTTTATCAAGATATGACATACCAAAATGAAGAAATAATTCTTCGGCAAAAGTATTATCTATATTCGTGCATTCCTTTATTAAATAATCCTCAACTGAGCACGAATACCTATTTAATGTTTGGGGAACATATGCGATAAGACTTCCCGGATTCTTCATATATTCAGCATCTAACTCAGCGTTCTCAAAGCACAGACTTTGATTGCTGTTTGAAATGATAGCCCGGATCAGAGATGTTTTCCCACATCCGTTATCTCCGGAAACTATATACACTCCCGGCGACGAGAATACTAAGTCTATATTTTTTAAATCAACATCACCCACATTAATATTTAAATCATTAATAATCATATAACTGTTCCTTTAATTCCTGTTTTCCCATGAACTGATACGATACGTCGCATAACCTGTTATCAGTCTGATCGTAAGGCTTGTTACTAATAAAACAGCACCGCATGCCATGCCCGGAAGAATGTTTATAATATCAATCCTGTTACCGTAATATTTGATCAGTATAATATTCACAAAAAAACAGATTAAAACACACACGATATTTCTAATCGGTGAGATCGCAATTGTACAAATGACGTCGTTCATTTGCTTTCGTGAAAACCCATATCCTAATAAAGTCTTAATATAGTCTCGTTTAACAGCCAAAAGAAAAATATATGATAAAACAGCAAAAATGAACAGAGCGATCGCAATTGCTCCAGTTCGGATTACAATACTGCGATTTTTATGATACTTATTTATTGTATATTGAAGAAAAACAGTTTCTTTACTTTGAATAAATACCCCTGAACCTGAAATCCGCTTCAGGTATTTTGATTTAAGGAAGTCTTCCATGGAATATCCTTTACGGGGAATTACAGATATGTATGTTGCCTCTGCCGACTTATAGTTCTTTTGGATCTCTTTTTCAGCTTTATTAAAAGAAGAAAGATTAATCTCAACAGGTGTTCTTTGTTCATATCCATCAGGAAAAAGAACCCTTTGCGTACGTATTTCATTATCTCTATCAGGCAACTGCATAGAACGATATCTATCTTGTGGATACAAATATGCTTTGCTGGCAGTATCGAAATACTCTAATTTTAAAACATCATAATGCTCATTGGAATTGAGTCCTGACAATGATGTATCAATGGACAGTGAAGCAGTGCTTTTTGCAGAGTACTCACTGATCGAATCTTTTATATTCTTATTGTTATTTGTATAGATATCTTTAACCAAAGACAAAGGATACGCGCCATGTATACTCATATCTGATCCATAAAGAGATTTCAAAAAGAATAGATTAATCTGTCTCCCCAGCGTATCTGCAGCAGGCGAACTTGCTTTCTCTTTAATTCCTGAATTAATACTACAACTGACTATAAACAATAACAGCAGTACGATCGTCAATATAATATGTCTTGAGAATATTTTTTTCATATGTTCAATATTCATTCTTCTCACAGGCATTTCAGGCTCTAAAAGAGATAAAGATGTTTTTTCATGGATTGTTCTATTATCTTCTTTTAAAACCAACTTTTGATTTTCAATCTCATAAATGCATGAAGCGATTCTTTTAATTCGATCGTCATGAGAAACAATGAATACCACTTTTTTCCTGCAAATGTCCTCAAGAATTTCAATCATTATCTTTACTGTATTGTAATCCAGATCATTCGTTGGTTCATCCAGTAAAATCACGGCATCTGCTGTACACACACCCCTAAAAAAAATCACGAGTCTTTTTTCACCGCCGCTCAATTTTTTTGGATTCAAATCGAGGATACTATTCAAATGATACCTCTCTGTTAAATCCAACAGGAGATCTTCATCACCATTATTAAGTAATATATTATCTTTTATTGACAGCCCGGTAAATATCTGTGCGGATGTCTGCCTTTGATAAACATGATCACAACTAAGATGATGATTGATGTTACTTAGAAGAAGGCTTTTCCCCGATCCGTTTGTACCGCAAATCAAATATAATCCGGGACATTGAATGTCGATCATTCCTTCATGTAGTATCAATCTGTTCCTGATTATTATTTTGTCGTAGTCAATTCTCATTAGCTGTCATTTCACCCTATTGCACAGTTATAAAAGGAGCAGCCGTAAAATGACTGCTCCTAATTCTCCAATTATCGCTGTATCTATTTTATCAGCCAATCGGCTTCTATTTTTGATTGTGTCCCGGCATTATTATTCTTTGATATACAGAAATTATATTTCTTCCCTTTTTTCACCTTCCCACATTTCTTCTCACTCGTCCATTGTTTGTTATTTTTCATAGTGAATGTGTATACATCAGAGTATTTTGCTTTTGAACTCAATTTCCATTTAACATTATACTTTGTGTTTTTCTTTCCTGAATTCTGAATCAGGGATATATACATTGTTCCTTTATCAGGCTTGGCGCTGAATGTCGCACTCTTTACACCGGAGGCTTTTTTATAAGTTATTTTTTCTGTATAACCAGCTTTTACTCCTTTGTCACTATGTCTCGCCTGATAAGTCGTTGCGGCATATCCGATTCCTGCAGCAATAACAGTTGCTGAAGCTGCAATAATGGCAACAATAATCGCGATAGGGATTGCCGGAAATCTGAATTTGATTGAATTCTCTTTTTCCTGCATTTTTTCCTCCAAGTCTCTCTTTGTAAACATTCCTATTAGCATCCCGCCAAAAAGGCCGATCGCGACCGGAATTCCAATCCATGCGATCCTTCCGGCAGCACACAGAACTGCCAGACCAATACAACCTATAACTCCGCCAATAACCAATCCCCAAATCATATAAGTCTCTTTAATATAGTCACGCGTTTCTTTCATCAGCTGCCCCTCTCCATTGTCAAGCGCTCCTCATTATTCTTTCCTGTTTTATTCTATCCTCCCTGGTACACTTTTGTCAATAGGTGCCATTTCTTCAT
>ONJN01000190.1 GCA_900318155.1 uncultured Eubacteriales bacterium | reverse complement strand
TGGCGCGAGCGACGCCGTCAACAGACGCCGGGAGCTTCAGCTCCTGAGAGTGTCGGTGGGGGATTGATACCCGCCACCGACGTTCGAAGACAGAACCCGCCGCCTTCGTAAAAGGTAGAGGCGGGGGATAACCGGCGTCTGTTATAGTTTTTCTTCCGTTTTATCAAAACGGCGATGTCAGATTTTATAATATAATCAGTTTTTATAATATAAACGGCTGTTTTCCGACGGGCACCTGCCGTGTCAGATATCAGCTCGGTTATCATTATACCACAGAATCCCTGAGATTATTCAAGGTTCTTTATTCGATGCGGAAACCAGAAGATCATGCCGACGATTATCCTGCGGCACCCAGAATCTTTATCCGGATAAATTAAACAACATGGGTGATCAGCCCGGGTAAGCGACGCTTCCTTTACAGCGGCTCCGTTTCCGCGATCAGGAATTCAGCCAGGTGCTGCTCTTCCACCAGCGGAAGCAATGTATCACGGACGTTTCGATGGTACATGTCGATCCATCTGATCTCATTTTCAGAGAGAAGCGATTTGTCGATCGCGCGGCGTTCGTACGGACAAAGCGTGATCGGTTCGAAACACAGGTCGCCGTCTTCATTGGCGCAGCAAAGAAGTTCGTTTTCGATGCGGATCCCGAACTGATGGTCGATGTATACACCGGGTTCGTCGGTCAGAATCATGCCGGGCTTCATCGGGAACGGGCAGTCTGTTTTCAGAACCGGCGGCCCTTCGTGGACTGCGAGGATATGGCCGACTCCGTGGCTCAGTCCGTGGCGGAAGTCCAGACCTGCGTCCTGCAGCGGCTTTCTGGCGACGGTATCGACGATCGGGCCGCTCATCGGGTCCAGAACACAGACTCGCGCCATCTCTATGTGCGATTTCAGGACGAGCGTGTAATCGCGAATCATTTCTTCGGTCAGCGGGCCGACCGCGATCGTGCGGGTGATGTCGGTTGTGCCTTCCAGATACTGTCCGCCGGAATCGACGAGCAGAAATCCTTCAGGTCTGATCACTGCGTTCGTTTCCGGGGTCGGCGCGTAATGCACGATCGCTGCGTTCGGACCGTATCCCGAGATGGTTTCAAAGCTCAGATCAAAGCAGCCTTCCTGCTCCAGGCGACATTTTTTCAGGTATTTCGCGGCCGAAAGCTCCGTCAGTTCACCGCGTTCCACATTTTCCTTCAGCCAGCAGATAAATCTGATCATCGCGAGACCGTCCCGGATGTGTGCGCGGCAGGTGCTTTTAATCTCGACCGGATTTTTGACGGCCTTCATCATGTAGACCGGCGTGGCCAGGTCGACAATCTTCATCCCGGACGGGATCTTCTGACAAAGCGAGAACCCTGCTGTCGCGCTGTCCAGCCACAACGTTTTGTCAGGGGGAAGCGCGGCGATTCTTTTGTCAATGCTGGTATAATGCTCGATGTGGACACCCGCCGCTGTCAGCGCTTCAGCAAGCGAATCCGGAAGAACTCGATCCATCAGGAACAGAGACACTTCTTCCTCGGATACCAGCGTGTATGAGAAAAAGACCGGCGTGTAGTCGATGTCACTTCCGCGCAGATTGAAAAGCCAGGCGGTTTCCGTCAAATCGGAGATCAGCAGGTAATCGGCTTTTTCATTTTGCATTTCAGAGCGGACGCGCGCGAGTTTCTCCGGGAACGTCTCTCCGGTGCTGGAAGCGGGGAGCGCAAAGAGTTCCGAAGGCTCGATTTCCGGCCGGCCGGACCAGATTTCACCGGCCAGGTCTTTGTCAAAGCGCAGTTTGACTCCGTACGGGTCGAGCTGCCCGCGAAAATCACACGCGGCACGGTTATTAACGACTTTCCCGTCAAAGCCTAGTGTATAAGGCGTTTCGGCCGCCAGATCCACGAGAAACTCTGCTGTTGTCGGCACCTCCGAGGTTCCGGAGCGCATCAGCTGAACGCCGGTGCCTGCCAGTTCGTCCTCAGCCTGAAGGAAAAAACGACCATCAGTCCAGAGGTACGCGCCGTCCTTTGTCACCACGAGCTCCGCGGCTTCTCCGGTGAACCCGGTCAAAAATTCGACACACCTGAAGCGGTCGTGTACAAACTCAGAGTTGTGTTCATCTCCCGAAGGGACAAAATAAACATCGATGTCGTTATCCGACATACGTTCTCTAAGCTGTTCTAATTCTTTTTTCATAATGAACCCCCCTCCTGCTGTTTTTGATTTAATAACTCCTGCGCGTCGCTTTCATCGCGTTCATAGCGGCGATTACGCCGGTTATCGGAAAATACTGCGCGGCAGCTTTTTTTCGATTATATAAGCAATAATTCCGATCATAATCCCGAAAAAGATACCGGAAAAAAGAAGTACCGAGAAGTAGACGTACATTTTGGCATTTTCCACGATCAAAGCCGCGACGGTCAGCTGCCCGAGGTTGTGAGCGACGCCGCCGGCCATGCTGACGCCGATCATAGAAAATTTATCGGTACGTTTCAGCAGGTACATCACCAGCAGGCTGAGCATGCCGCCGGCCAGTGAATAAACCATTGCAAAAAGGCCGCTGAACAACAGTCCGGCCAGCAGGATCCGGATCAGATTGATGGAAACTGCGTACTTTATATCCATTTTATAAAGTGCGATGATGATTGCCAGATTGGCAAGTCCCAGTTTTACGCCCGGAATGCCGACATTGTAGGGAATCAGTATTTCAATGTAGGAAAAAAGCAATGCCGTTGTCGCGAGCAGGGCGCTCGTCGTCAGTCTTGTCGTACGCTGCATCCGCGGATTAAGATTTTGCATCAATCTGATCACCTCCGTTGTCTTTCCCTTCGATCTCCAGCGTTACTTTATTCGGGAGACAGACGATCGTTTCTCTGGTGCTGCTGATCTCCGAATGATTCACGCAGATCTGGTTTTTGCAGTCCGAATATTTCATAACGGCTTTACCGTCTTTAATTTCAATGATATTCTTATGGCCGTTTTGACGGATCGTGATCGTGCGGTTTTTATCAAGCATATATGTACCGTATTCTTTACCGCCCACTCTGACAATGACCTTCTGGCCGGTGATATTGCTTCGTACTGAAACCCATGACAAAGCGAGGCCGAAGAGGATCAGCACAACCAAAAGAATGATGTCGCCTTTCCGGATCACGTTTTTCAAAAAACCAGCTCCTCTCTTCTGCGAATACTATTATTGTCAATACCAGTTAGCATATTTTCCTCTGCAGTGCATCCGATGTTTTAATGCTACAAGCCATGAGGATGTCCTGTCAAGAAAAAACAGCATGACCGCCATCCCGCAATCATGCTGTTTTGAAAAATGAAAGCCTTTAGTTATATTATCCTGTGTTATACGTTTTTTCACCTTTCTCAGGCTGTTTACTTCACTATTATTGTAACTGTTGTTGTCTTGCTTCCTGCAAGGAATGTCTTATTTCCGGCTGCCTTCACGTTCACTTTGACTTTGTATGTACCTTTATTCAGGCCTTTTTTGACAGTAAACTTGCCGTTCTTCGCGTTGACGGTGATTTTGCCGCTTCCGGAAGCCTTCTTGTAGGTCACTTTGCCCTGCGCGTTCTTTACCGTGATAGCGCCGGCAACCGTCTGATTCTTCTTCTTCAGATCCTTGAATTTAACAGTCTTTTTCTTGCCGGTCGCCTTCAGCGTCTGTGCCTTTTTGGTGATCTTGAAAGTCTTTGTGATGGTACCTTTATAGTTTTTCGCTTCCACACCAGTGATTGTAACGGTTGCGGTACCGATGGCAGTGTTGTTTGAATACTCCACTTTATAGTCACCATCAGTCAGGCCTGCGACTTTGACCGAAGGCTTAAGTGGTTTTCCGGTATAGGCTTTGGAGGTGTATTCAAGGGTAACCGCGTAATTGGAAATGTCCACGACGGCAAGCTCTGCCAGCTTCGCGTTCGCTTCTTCCAGCTCTCTCTGAGCTTTCGCGAGCAGTTTGTTCAATACAGCTGCCTGCGCTGTCTGTGCATCTGCCGCGGCATTCTGAGCCTCCGCAAGCGCAGCGCTCGCCTCTGCGAGAGCCTGGTACGCAGCAGCTTTCTCAGCATCTGTGGACTCTTCTGTCAGAGCATCCACGGCTGCCTGGGCTTCTGTCACGGCTGCCTGGGCTTCTGTCACGGCTGCCTGCGCGTCAGTCACATTCTGCTTTGCGGCCGCTGCCACGTCTTCCGGTATATTGATGTTCGTATCGAAGCTGTACACCCCTGTTGAAGTATAATACGTGATATTCGTAATGTCTTTGCCTACGATGTCTGCGTAATTCTCACTGTCCGCATTCATTCCGATGTTGGTGCCTCGCCAGATGTTGGTCACATGGCCCAGCCCGTACTTCTTATCTCCGGCGGTGATTACAACCGCATTGACATTGCCGCTGATACTCTCCGATGTCAGCTGAATGGCATAATCCACATGCCGGTCTGCAAGATTCAGTTTCACACTGTTCAATGTTCCTGCTGTGGCTCGTTTTGCTATGGCTCCAAATGAAAAATCATTATCCGCGCTGATAGTCAGCTTCTTATAGTTTGCAGGTTTATCCGTCATTACATAGTAGGAGTACGCCGGTGCCTCAAACAAAGCATCTTTGCCTGCAAGATCATAATGTGTAACTCCGCCTCTTCCGGTTACATCAAATGACAAAGAATCACTGTCTGTCACTTTTTTCGCGGATGCAGGAAGCGCGTTCTCCATAGTATTCATATCCTCTACGAATACAGGATATACCGCTCCTTCGATCTCAGTGCTGCCTTCCTCTGAATGGAACGATCCGGCCGTCAGTCCGTAGTTGCGCGTCTTGTTTTTAGTAGCGGATGTGACCGCATCCATACCGTTCTCACCGACTTCCGCACTGTAGAATTTCTGATACGGAATATTCATGAGGACATAGGCTGCATTACTGACAGTAATATCCACCGGATAATCGATCACTCCGTTCTGTGTAATGTAACGAATGTTCTTAATCGTTTTGCCGCCCAGATCGAATTCCCCGAGGTTCCATCCAATTTCCGTTCCTCTCCAGACATTAGCTATATGACGCAGCGCGTACTTTTGTCCGTTCTCATCCGTCAGAATCACTCCGGAGAACGGATCACCCTGCTGGACACCTGAAGGAAGCGTCAGCTTGATCTCAATATCCGCATGTCTTGCTCCGACCGTCACTTCTCCTGCTGCGCCTTGTATGGTCTGCGGCTCAGCTTCGGCTGCGCTGAAACTGAAATTGCCGTTCTCGTCAACAATTAGTCTCTTAAAGCTGGCCGGCTCCTCCTGCAGCTCATAATAAGAATAGTCGTCGCTCTCAAAGAGTGCGTCTTTCCCCTGATACGTTGTAGTGACAGTTTGGCCTCTGTTTGTTACAGTGATATCCACACTGCTCTCGTCCGTAATCTGTGTCAGTCCCTCAAGCTGAGACATATCCGATACATAAACGGGATAAATCACGCCGCTGATATCCGTACCATCCGGATTCTTATGATAAGACCCGCCTGCGAGACTGCCGGTTCTCGGTTTATTTTTGGTTGCGGATGTCACCGCGTCAACGGAAGCGTCTCCGTCCGAGCCGATCTCGGCCGCATAAAACTTTGAATACGGGATATTCATCAGGACATATTTACCCGCGACTTCTCTCGTTTGAACCGGAGATTTTCCGGCCGCGATATCCGGTATACCGAACTGTCCGCTGAAATTCATCCCTGCGCTGACGGGCACTGTGATACCCTCCAGCGATCCAATCGGTTTAATTCCGAATGGATCATTCACAGTTCCTGTTCCGGATGTAAAGATGCTCTCTTCGTCAGCGTATACGGCAGCAGCAGAGACCGCAACCATCAGCGCCACAGCCAAAGACAACAGAAAAGCCAGAATTATTCGCCTTTCCGGCAATACCTTGTTATTCATCGTGCTTCTTCCTTCCTGTAAATAAAAGTAATGTCAAATACCTCTCTCAGCCGGACAGTCTGAAACCATAACAGGCGCCCGATAGCCCCCGCATTTCCAACGTGCGGCCATACAACAACTAAAACCAGCCGGGGCATACGCGACCGTCGGAAGACGTTAGATTGGACTAACTTCCGAGCCAAAAAAAGGCGCCCCCTTAGGGCTGATGTGAGTCAGACTGATCAGCTGAATTACACGCTTACAGAAACCGCAGCTTATGTAAGCAGAACCGCAAGTATTCAGTAAAACCTGTTCTTTAATTAGTTTTAACTAACTAACACTACAATATCACCAACATACGTCTATGTCAAGTGATTCCCGGCATCTGTCTCGATTTTCCATTGTCCCGGTACGCTATCCCGGTACGCTCAGCGAGCCCAGGCGCGGATCAGCGCAGTCACCGATTCCTCCATTTCTTTCAGCGGCACCTGATTATAATAAAACAAAAGATAAGCCAGACCGGTCCGGTTCAGCTGAGACGGCGAGATGACATGCAGGTGGAGCTCGTCAGCATCGGCACAAAGCACAGCCGGCTCTTTGTCTGTGCGAACGTTGAGTGATATCGTGATACCGGAATTCTTATTCAGCGGCGTGATAAAACCTTTGCCGTATTTGTCAAAAATTTCAAGTGCTTTCTGCAGTTTCCGGGAATAGAGTTTTCTGAGTTTTCGGATGGTCGTGCTGTAATAGCCGTTTTCCATGAACATCGCCAGCGTCAGCTGCTCGGTTTTTGAACTGGTCTGATCGTAATTGTTCATGATCTCGCTCCGGAAGATGTGCATCATATCCGGCGGAAGAATCATGTAGCTGAGGCGGATAGCTGCGAACAGCGTGGAGGAAAACGATCCGAGGTAAACAACACTGGATTTGCGGTCCAGACTTTGCAGGGCCGGCACAGGGCGCCCGAAATACCGCAGCTCGCTGTCGTAATCGTCTTCTATAATGATGCTTCTATTCTCTTTTGCCCACCTCAGCAGTTCATAGCGCCGACCGACCGGCATCACGGCACCCGTTGGAAACTGGTTCGACGGCATAACGTAAACGGCGGAAGCGATGTTCCGCGGCAGTTTTTCGATGGAAATCCCGTCGCGCGCAATCGGGATGCTGTTGATCGTGAATCCGCGGTCGCGAAAAATATTTTTGACCGGCGTGTACCCCGGGTCCTCTGTCGAGACAATGTTAATCTCCATGCGCCTGAGGATCCGCGCGAGATGATTGGTCAGCTGCTGTGTCCCCGCGCTGACCACGACCTGCTCCGGCGAACAGCACACCCCGCGTGAACGATAAACGTACCTGGATATTTCTGCCCGAAGAATGCGTTCCCCCTGACGGTCACCTTCCGACAAAAGAAGACCGGGATACTCGTTCAGCACCCGTGACACGCATTTTTTCCATTTGACAAAGTCAAACGATTCCAGATCGTATTTATACGATGGTTCGTCAAAGGGATAATCCTCGAACCCTGTGAATTCAGGAATCGACGTGTTTTCGTCCGCAGTCCCGCCTGCATTAGCTACGTTGGCCGCGTAGTATCCCGACTGGGGAGTGCTCGTGATATAACCTTCTACCAGAAGCTGATTGTATGCCATCTGCGATGTGGTGACAGAAATTCCCAGCTGCTCAGAGATACGTCTCAGTGAAGGCAGTTTTTCGCCGGCTGCGATCCGGCCGCCGCCGATCTCTTTTTTCAGGTATTCATATAACTGTATGTACAATGACTTTCCTGAATTGTGCTCCAAAGTGATACTGATCGGTCTCATTTTGTCCTTTCTCCAAATCTGTATATATAAAAATAAAAAAAACTGCGCATTTTTTCAATATCAAATCAATGGTAATATATAAACCAATAAAAGACAAGGGTAATGCAGAGAATTTTTAATAGAAAGGTACTCTAAAAAGAGAGATATTAAGACTAAGAAAGCAGGGAACTGAAATGCGAAAATCAGAATACGACAAAAGAATCCAAAAACTCGTTACAACATCACTTATGATCTGCCTGATCCTTTTGCTGACGAGCACATTTAAGATCCCGGTGCCGATGACGCAGGGCTACGTCCACCTCGGTGACGCAATGATTTTTCTAAGTGTCATGCTTCTGGGAAAAAAAGACGGCGCGCTCTCCGCCGGAATTGGATCGTCATTGGGCGATGTGTTGGGCGGTTACGCGTTTTGGGCGCCCTGGACTTTTGTCATCAAATTTCTGATGGCCTTCATTATGGGTATTTTTATTGAAAAGGCGGGAGTTCGTCACGGCATTGAAAACGGGTATTATAAGGTGACATGGATTGACCTCACCGGCATGATAATCGGCGGTCTGGAGATGACCGCCGGCTATTTCATCGCAGAATATTTACTGTATGGAAACTGGGCCGCGCCTCTCGCGGCGATTCCCTGGAACATCGGTCAGTTCGTTATCGGCGCCGCTGCTGCAGTCATCGTTGCCGGAGCGCTCTGCAGGACTCCGGTCAGGAAACTGTTCATCGTCAACGTCAGAAACAGGCATTGACAGTAACAGAAACCCCGCGTCAAACGCGGGGTTTTCAGCTTATTTCAGTGGTTCCGCCTGATTTCAGTCAGGGTTTGTCCGGGAAACTCTGATTTCTGCCCTTACACACCTGCACCTTATACCGTTTCCATCAGTGCCGGCACGAGCTGTTTCTTTCTGCTGACAACGTCTTTGAGAAGTATACCCTCTTCATCGGCGTTCTGGGTAACGTCAAAGCCGCTTTCCAGCGCTTCTCGAGCGCCTTCGCCGGCGTAAATCATGCGGCTGCTCTGATCCTGGATGCTGGTCAGCATAAAGAATGCCATCTTCGTATTGTCCTTTGCCAGTGTCTCGTCGATGTAATCGGTGATCATCGCCCGCGCCTCGTCGAGCGTACTCTGGCTCATGAAGCTCGCCTGACCGATCCCAAATCGGATGTCATCTTTTTCGAAAATCTTGAAGTCGGAATAAAAAATATCTTCAGCTGTTTTACCGTCAAGTTTCTCGCCCGCTTCAAACATTTTTACCGCGTAATCGTCGGTATCCACACCCGCGATCGACGCGAGTTCCCTACCCGTCTCAACATCACGGTCAGTACAGGTCGGTGACCGGAAATTCAGTGTATCCGAAAGAATCGCGCTGAGCAGAAGTCCCGCCGTCTTTTTATCCGGCTCAACGCCGGCTTCCTTGTACATTTTGGTGATAATCGTCGCAGAGCATCCGACCGGTTCGTTTCTGAAAAGAATCGGATCCTTTGTCTCGATGCTTCCGATCTTATGATGGTCAATAATCTCGATAATCTGAGCGTCATCCGCGCCATCCGCGCACTGCGTCTTCTCGTTGTGGTCGATCAGGATAACGGCCTGATCCTCCGCAACCTCGGTTACCAGCTCCGGTACCTCCGCCTCAAAAGCGTCCAGCACGTACTGCGTCTCTGAACTGATTTCACCTGCTCTGCATGCGACAAATTCGCCGTCTGCCGTCTTGTTTTTTAGTTCCGTGTATGCAATTACAGAACAAATTGAATCTGTATCCGGATTCTTATGTCCGATCACAATAGTTTTGTTTTCAATTCCCACGATAATAACCTCTCATTGTTTGAATTTTTGCCGGTGAAAGCCCGGCTTAAAAACTAACTTTTTTCAATAGTTTCAGGTTCGCTTATTACTATTAATCAATTAGTATAATAGTACCAAAAAACATCGTACAGCACAATAACACCGACAAAAAAGCCGCGGATCCATCTGTGAAAACGCCTTTTTACCGTCATATGCGTCATATATGGCTTTTATATTTTCCGCCCTCTGAAGAGGTCTTCTGCTTGTAAAAAGTGTTCTCATAATTCGTCCACGATCACAGTTCCTG
>ONJN01000156.1 GCA_900318155.1 uncultured Eubacteriales bacterium | reverse complement strand
GCTCCTGAGAGCGTCGGTGGGGGATTGATACCCGCCACCGACGTTCGAATATAGAACCCGCCGCCTTCGTAAAACGTAGAGGCGGGGATATCCGGCGTCTGTTATAATTCAATGTAGCTGCCCAGATAAATGAATTCTCTGCAGTTCAGGTTGAGCTGATTGATCATCCGGATGAAGTTATCCGAGTAAACGGATTCATCGATATCGAAGTAGAACATGAATTCAAAATCAGTCGATGGAATAGGCCGGCTTTCCAGTTTGATGATATTGATACCCATCGCGTTGAATCGCGCCAGCACCTGATAAAGTGATCCCGGTTTATGATTGGTGACCAGCATCAGACTCGTCCGGTTCGCTCCCGGGAAGATCTCAAGGTCTTTTGTAATGCAGATGAAACGAGTATAGTTGTTGTCGTTATCCTGAATCGCCTCTTCAATTACTTCAAGACCGTACAGATCCCGGTTTTCACTGGAAGCGATCGCCGCGACATCCGTCCGTCCGGATTCCGCGACCATTTTGGCTGCCTCCGCCGTATTTTCGCAGACGTGAACGGTAACCATCGGCATTTTTTTAATGTACTCGTCGCACTGGGCAAGCGCCTGCGGATGCGAATAAATATCACGGATACTTTCCTTTGCCGCGCCTTTATTTGATAAAAGGCTGTGGTTGATTTTAACTTTGATGCTTTTGACAATGTGAAAATTGTATTCCATCATCAGATCATAGACCTGATTGACCGATCCGGCTGTACTGTTTTCAATCGGCAGAATACCGTACTGACAAAGGCCGCCGTTGATAGCCGCGAACACGCCCCGGAAATTCTTCATAAACATGATTTTCGGCATCTTGAATATGCGTCCGCAGGCTTCCTGAGAATAAGCGCCTTCTACGCCCTGACAGGCCACGAGCGGCCGCTCCGGGAAGTCTTTCGGAGAATTCTTCAGCGCTTCTTTTATGTCTTCCGCGATCTGTGTTTCCTGATCGATTACCTTTGCCTGATGGTCTTTACTCATTTCCATCAGTGTCGTAAAGAGGACACGGTTGTAATACGCAAGATCCGGCGATGATTCGTCGGTGATCTCCTCGATG
The DNA here is from genome assembly GCA_900318155.1 of uncultured Eubacteriales bacterium. Classification (GTDB taxonomy): domain Bacteria; phylum Bacillota; class Clostridia; order Peptostreptococcales; family Anaerovoracaceae; genus Aminicella. The sequence continues at coordinate 9,986 of ONJN01000156.1, read as the reverse complement.
ACTTCTCTTTCTCTTATCGCGTCGGTAATCGGGATACTGTTTTCCTTTTTATACTGCGCGATGCCTTCTGCAACCCGCATTCTTTCCTCAAGAAGTGACAGAAGTTCTGTGTCGATCTGGTCAATTCTGACTCTATAATCATTAATATCCATTTATAATCCTCCATTTTCGTTTGCTGCCGGACGGGGCCGCGCCCCGGTTACAGCTCGATCATATCGACGATCGCCGCCGCGGCGGCAGCTTCTATGCACGGGACGGCTCGCGGAACGATGCACGGATCATGACGGCCCGTGATCACCAGTTTTGCATTCCGTCCCTCGGAATAGCTGATGCTGTTCTGTTCTTTTGCGATCGATGGAGTCGGCTTAAAGGCAACGCGGAATATTATGTCCATTCCGGAACTTATTCCGCCGAGTATACCTCCATGATTATTTGTTTTTGTTTTTACTGTACCGTCTGTATCATAAAAGAATTCATCGTTGTTTTCGCTTCCACGCATTTCTGCGACGCCGAAACCGGCGCCAAACTCGATTCCCTTTACTGCAGGAACCGCGAAAACAGCCTGCGCGATTTTGTTTTCAAGACCTTCAAACATCGGTTCGCCAATGCCCGGCTTCATACCGCGGATACGGCACTGAATGATGCCGCCGACTGAATCGCCGGCCTCCCGGACTTTCTCGATCTCGCTGAACGGATCACTTCGGTTTCCGCCGATCTCCAGAATACCGGCTTCAATTACAATGCCTTTTGTCTGCAGGATCTGCTTGTAGATGCCGCCCGCAATGCAGAGCGGCGCGGTCAGGCGGCCGGAAAAATGGCCGCCGCCGCTCACGTCTTCATATCCGCCATATTTGATATGCGCCGTGTAATCCGCGTGTCCCGGACGCGGAATATCCCTTATATTACTGTAATCACCCGAACGGGTGTTGGTATTGCGGATGATTGCGGTCAGCGGCGCCCCGCAGGTCGTATCACCTACGAGTCCGCAAAGAAATTCCGGCTTATCCGCTTCTTTTCTTGACGTCGTATATTTACTCCGGCCCGGCGCCCGCCTGTTCAGAAACTCCTGCAGTTCCTCCATATCGATGCGGAAACCGGCAGGAAGCCCGTCGATCGTAACACCGATCGCCCCAGAATGCGACTGGCCGAATATCGTTGTTCTGATTCTATTTCCATATCCGGAAGACATATAATCTCCTCACTCAAATTAACTCTAAATTATGATCCAATCCGACTTCTTTCATGACCTCAAAAAATGCCGGATACGATTTATTAACTGCTTTCCATCCGGAAATCCGCACTTTTCCGGAACAAACCAGAGAGGCAACGGCCGCCATCATCACGATCCGATGATCATTGAAACCGTCGACCGTACCTCCGCGAAGTCTCTTCACACCGCATATTTCAAGACCTTCCGGAAGCTCACGAATATCCGCGCCGAGCGTGTCCAGCACCTCTGTTACCGTTTTCAGACGGTCGCTCTCTTTGATCCTCAGGCGCCCGGCATTAATGATCTCTGTCTTTCCGTCCGCCAGCGCTGCCACCAGGGCGAGTACCGGCACCATATCCGGGATCTGCTCCGCGTCTATCACTTTTCCGCGCATCTTTCCGCCCGACGGCTCTGCAATTACTGCGTCGCCTCCGTCTGTATGAATCCGTGCCCCGAAGCCTTTCAGTTCCTCAAAGATCCTTTTGTCTCCCTGTACGGAATTAAGATTGAGATTACCACATCGGACAGCCTCGCGCCCGAGCGCGCCGGCCGCAAGCCAGAACGCGGCGTTTGACCAGTCGCCCTCAACCCGGTATTCCGCCGGTCCGTCGTACTGCTGACTGCCCGGAATACTGAAAATCAGGCGGACATTGTCATCCGGACGGTTCGGGCTGTCCGCGTCATCAGGACCCGCGCCCTTGGCACCGGCCGCACCGCCGCTGCCTGAACAGCCGTTTTCCGCGCCGCGCTCCGGCACCGGCCGCCCGACCCTGATGCCGAAATCCCGGATCACATCGAGAGTAATGTCCACGTAACCGGAGGACTGCAGTTCCCCTTCTACGAGGATCCGGCTGTCTGCCTCCGCCATTGGCAGCGCCATTAAAAGTCCGCTGATGTACTGCGACGACACATTACCCGGAATGCGAAAATCACCGCCCTTCAGCTTTCCTTTGACCGTGAACGGAACGGAACCCTTCGGACTCATCTTTACACCATGTTTTTCCAGTTCCTCATACATCGGCGACAAAGGCCGCTCCGGAAGTCTCCCTTCCGGGTGGAACGCCGACTCTGTCCCCAGCGCCGCGGCGAACGGGATCAAAAAGCGGAACGTCGAACCGCTCTCCCCGCAGTACAACTGCGCCGGCGCTGATCCATCCGCATTTTTCAGCGCTTCCATACATTTCTTTGTCGCTTCGATATCATCTGACGTCGCTTCACAGATCACTTCGCACGGTTTTTGGGAAAAAGCCGCGCATATCAGTGCTCTGTGCGCGATCGACTTTGATGGTATTATATCTATCGTTTTCATAATATATTTCTTAACTCTTCGATCGTGATGCGCTTTCTCACGCAGGTGCCGATCTTTTCAGGTATTACAATGTCGATCTCGTTGTTTTTACGCTTTTTATCTGATTTCATGATTTCATAGATCTCATCGTTTGTATATGGAATGGACAAATCAAATCCGTAGCTCAGCAGCATCGCGTGTAGCTGATCAAAGCAGTCGCTCCCGCACCATCCCATATCGGCCGAGATCTTCGTGATGCGGTTCATGCCTTTGGCGACCGCGCTCCCGTGACTGATCTGAAAGTCACTCAGTATCTCGATCGCGTGCGCGATCGTATGACCGAAATTCAGCAGATGACGCACGCCCATGTCAAATTCATCTTCCTCGACAAATTTATATTTGATACCAACACACCGCGCGATAATCCCAGCCGGATCCCTGCGTAACGCGTCCGTATCTTTCAGAATCTCAAAAAGCTCCGCGTCCTCGATCATACCGTATTTGATGACCTCGGCCATACCGTCCCGAACCGTATCTTCCGGCAGCGACTCGAGCAGTTCCGCGTCCTGAAACACCAGCACCGGCTGGTGAAATGCTCCGGCCAGATTCTTTCCGGCCTTCAGGTTGATTGCCGTCTTACCGCCGACAGACGAATCCACCGCCGCGAGCAGTGTTGTCGGTACCTGGATCACCTTGATCCCGCGCAGGAAGGTCGCCGCCGCAAAACCGGCGATATCGCCCACCGCGCCGCCGCCGAGTGCTACGATGCCGTCCGTTCTCGTCAGCGGGACCTCCGCGAGGAACTCCATCAGTTTAAGATAAGTCTCGCCGCTCTTCGATTCCTCCCCGTGCGGAAGTGTGTACGTGACGACCCCGAATCCGGCCCCTTCCAGCGACCGGACACAGATATCCAGATAAAGCGGCGCGACAATATCGTCGGTAAAAACCGCGAGCGTGCCTTTATCCTGCACCTTTAATACTTCATTTCCAATATTTTTCAGCTGCATTGATTGTCACCTCTGCTCTCCGTCAGACCTGAAGTTCGTCCGGTCTTTTGCCGATATTGATCTTGTCTTCAGTTTCGGTTTTGATTTCACGACCGTTGGCCAGAAGCTCCATGAGCCGGTCAGTATCCGAAGTCTCCAGTGCGCTCAGATACTTCTGCAGCTCACCAATCAGATTTTTAATCTCTCTGATGAGATTGTCCCGGTTCTCCTGCATCAGACCAGACCACATATTCTCATCCATCATCGCGACCCGGGTCATGTCCCGGAAGCTGCCGCCTGCGATCGTTTTTTCACTGAGCAGGAGTGTGTCGCTCTGGATAAAGGAGCTGGCCACGATGTGAGAAAGCTGCGATGTGAATGCAATGACTTCATCGTGCTCCTCGGCGCTCATGACGATCAGCTCCGTGAAGCCGGCCATCTTAATGGTATTTTTCACCTTGCTGAGAAGTTCGATGTTATTCTTATCAAGTGAAACGATCGCAAATGTGCTTCCGTCAAACATCTCCTCACTGCTCTTCTTGAAGCCCCAGCCCTGTACGCCGGCCATCGGGTGTCCACCGACAAAGGACAGATCGGTTTCTTTCATTAACTCTTCTGCCAGGCTGCAGATTGCCCGCTTGACACCGCAGCAGTCAATAACGGTCGTCGAATTCTTTAGATACTGCGCGTTTTCTTTCAGCCATTCCAGCGCGTGCGAAGGTGGAATCGCGATGAAAATGCAGTCGCAGTCGTTCATGTTTTCCTTTGTCAGCTCTTTATCAATTGAACCCGCGAGTTTTACGAAATCGGTGGTCAGATGGTTGATATCGTATCCGTAGACTGTCGCGCCCGCTCTTTTATAAGCTCTTACAAGGGATCCGCCGATCAGTCCCAGTCCGATTACTCCGATATTCATCCTGTGCCTCCATTTCTTTCTTATTAATTATACTGCCGCTCTGATTCTCTGGATTGTAGCCATAACATCCTCAAACTGTCCCGGTGTCAATGACTGCGCGCCGTCGCAGAGCGCTTTGGAAGGATTGTTATGAACTTCGATCATGACACCGTCCGCGCCACACGCAGTGGCTGCTGCAGACAACGGTTTTACGTAATCCGCACGTCCCGCCGCATGGCTCGGATCGATAATGACCGGCAGATGCGTCAGCTCATGGAGCGCCGGCACGGCCGAAAGATCGAGCGTATTTCTCGTGTATGTTTCAAATGTCCGGATGCCGCGTTCGCAAAGAATAATGTTTTCATTTCCGCCCGCCATGATGTATTCCGCGCTCATCAGGAGTTCTTCAAAAGTATTGGCCAGACCTCTCTTCAGCAGAATCGGCTTGTCAGTTTCACCCAACGCCTTCAGCAGTTCAAAGTTCTGCATATTTCTGGCGCCAACCTGAATCACGTCCACCTCATCAAAAAGCGGCAAATGATTCTCATTCATGATTTCACTGACGATCGGCAGACCCGTCGCCTCTTTGGCTTCAATCAGAAGCTCGATTCCGTCCGCTTTAAGTCCCTGGAACGAGTACGGAGATGTTCTCGGTTTGAACGCGCCGCCCCGCAGAAGCTGCGCTCCGGCTTCTTTAACCCGCTGCGCGACCTCAATGATCTGCGACTTGGACTCGACAGAGCACGGACCGGCGATAACGGCAAAGTTCCCTCCGCCGATCTTCGCATCGCCGATCTCGATGATCGTATCCTCCGGATGGAATTTCTTATTTGCCTTTTTATATGGTTCTGAAACACGCTTAACATCCTGCACGATGTCAAGAAGTTTGATCATCTCAACATCAATCTGACTCGTATCGCCGACGAGTCCGAGAATCGTATGATTTTCTCCGATCGAAACGTGGACTTTAACGCCGTGTTCCTCAAGCCATCTGATAAGTTGTTCCCGTTGATCTGCCGTTGTTCCGGACTTTAATACAGTAATCATTTTTTACCTCCTACATAACAGAAAATGATACTCCGTCTCATTAACACTGCGTTACGGAATTAATCATTACTGAACATAATCATACATTGAGCAAATATTGAAAAACTCCGCGGCGCTTTGCTGCGGAGTTCTGTGATTCATTATTATGGGTTTTCACCGGATTCTCACGTTGACTTATCTTTGCAGCAAAACATCTTCTTCTTTTTTTGTAAAGAAAAAGTAGTAATAATAATATTCCGCTGCAAACGCAAATCGATTCATGATTATCGGTTCCCTTTCTTTTCTTTAAATAGCACTATAACACAAATCCACGTCCGTTTCCAGTGCTTATTCATAAATATACAAAATTTGTCTGCCGGGCGCGTCTTATTTGTCCTGTCATGTTAGTCTATAAAAGTTGTCAATCTGCGTAGAATCAGTGTATAATGCTTTTGACCGATTTCAGACAGAACAGAAAAGGAATAAAATGAAAATCATTAAAAAATCACAGGCGCGCTCCGCGTCGGACAACCGCGCGCTCAGAAATACCGTGTCGGACATCATCGATGAAATCTGCGCCGGCGGCGACGCCGCGCTGAAAAAATACGTCTCCGACTTTGACGGATACACGCGGAATTCTTTTATACTGACAAAGGAAGAAATTGACAAAGCGTACGCTCAGATATCGGAACAGGATCTGGCCGACCTGAAGACGGCCAAAGCCAACCTGGAAGCTTTTGCCCGGGCACAAAAGGCGTCGCTCACGGCGGTCACCGACTTCAGTCCGCAGCCGGGGATCTTCCTCAGTGACCGCATCATCCCGGTAAACTCCTGCCTGTGTTACGTCCCGGGCGGACGACACCCGCTCTATTCTTCAGCGTTGATGCTGATCACCCCGGCAAAAGTTGCCGGCGTGAAACGAATCGCCGCCGCGTCGCCGGCAGACAGAGAAACCGGCGAAATTCATTATAAAACGGTGGTGGCGATGGATCTTGCCGGAGCGGATGAAATTTACGCCTGCGGCGGCGTGCAGACGATCGCGGCGTTTGCTTACGGAACGGAAGAAATCATGCCCGTTGATCTGATCGTCGGTCCCGGAAACCGCTACGTCGCGGAAGCCAAGCGCCAGTGCTACGGTCAGGTCGGAATCGATTTTGTCGCCGGGCCGAGTGAAGTGCTGATTATTGCCGATGAAACGGCGGATCCTGATGTTACAGCTGCCGATATGCTCGCGCAGGCTGAACATGATCCGGACGCCAAAGCGATTCTTCTTACAACCAGCGAACAGTTCGCCTCCGATGTCGCTGAAGCGGTCGAAGCCGAACTGTGTATTCTCGCGGCGCCGGAAACCGCCCGCAAATCCTGGGAAACCTACGGCGGCATCATCCTGCTGGATGACCTGCGGGAAGCCGTCGCGATCGCCAACGACATGGCGCCGGAACATCTCGAGATCAACATCAAAGATCCGGACGCGATTCTCCCGGATCTCGTCAATTACGGCTCGCTCTTCCTCGGCGGAAACACGGCCGAAGTATTCGGCGACTACGCGTCCGGTACAAACCACACGCTTCCGACCGTCCGGGCGGCCCGCTACACGGGTGGAGTCTGGGCCGGCACCTTCCTCAAGGTCTGCACACATCAGCGTATGACCCCGGAGGCGTCCCGGAAAATCGCGCCGGTCGTCAGCCGCATGGCCCGGGGCGAAGGCCTGGAAGCCCACGCGATCGCGGCGGAAAAGCGGATGCCCACATAGCAAGGGCTGCAGGTACTGGCCGGTTTGCCTGCAATCAAAGAACAATACCGATCCTGAATTTTGTACTTATTCACAAACAAAACACTGTTCAATAATACTTTCCTGTGATAAAATATCGACAAAAGACGGATGAAGTATTAATCGTTTTTTTCAAAGAAAGGACTTGTCAGACATGTCTATCCGCACGATGCTCAAACAAGACATGATCAGACAAGATAAAACAAGACAGAATAATTCTGTCCCTTTAGTATATTAAGAAACATATCGTAACGCTCGGCGCGCTTTGTACACAGGGAGGATCTGCGTGCATGGCGCGCCTTTTTTATGGAGGTGAATAAGTTGAAAATAAAATCAAGAATCACACTTGGGTTCAGAAGAGTGCTCATTGTGATCATGAGTCTGACTCTCACAGTTGGATTTATGCCCGCATCGGCATTTGCAGCCGGGGACGAAGCAACAGGGCAGGAAGACTATGCAACGCTCATGGAGTCAGTAAACATAACAAACGAGGATGCGCTCAAGCTGTCAAAAAGTCTCGTTGCGAGTGCCATCAAGGGAGATCCGCAGCAAGCTGCTCAGACAGTACTTACGTGGGCTTCAGGCGAGCTGATTGACTCAATGTTCGGGAATGTCGGCGACAAGAATGAGGCGACTCTTAAAGATGTACTGTCGGCCATCGATAAATTAGACACAGCAATCAGCGAGTTACAAACGACTGTGGACAGTCAGCAGCTTGACGGTATCCTGAACGACCTGAAACCTCTGCTGTCGAACCAGGCGTCGTACGATGTCTACGCTGCGTTGAGAGATATCGACAGTGATCAGGCTAATGAGAATATTACCGAAGCTCAGGCAAAACGGCTTGTCCAAAGCGAGCTTATAACCAGCCTGCATAATGGGGAACTGGATAACGTCGCGTCTTATGCTTCAATCGCCGACCAAAGTTCATTTGATCGTTTCGCCGAAGTGCTCTGGTCGACAATGATGGATACTTATCAGGTTACCATAAGCGGCAGGACCCGGGACATGACCCTGATGCAGGTCTGGTACGAACACCTTCGTTATAAATACCACTGGGAGCATCAGGCTTTCGACGAGTGGGCCGCATTCCAGTCGCAATGTGTGACCCTTCTGGCAACAACGCTCGCTCTGGAGAAAGCATCGCTGCAGACCCGCATCGAATTGATCAACCAATGGAATCAGGAACATCCTACTCAAGAGCACAGTCCAGGATCTTGTATCAACCGTCTGAAGACAGTTCAGAACCACATCAATCAGATGGCTGGTTATCGGGGTCAGGGCGTAAACGGTGAGGATGTGAACTACCCGGGTATCTTCAGCGAAAGCACCTGGAATCAAACATACTGGATGTGCAAGGTGCGCGATGACAGCGAACGTTATTACTGGACACCCGGACATGAGGTTCTGTTCTTCGCGCAGGTAAATACCCAGGACGTTCCGCCGGAGCATGATAATGCCGGCCTGAGCGAGAGCTCCACCAATTATGGCATCAGTGTGCGCTGGTATGAAACCCTGCAATGGTATGTTACTGTGAAGCCGAATCACTGGAAAAACTTCCTTCATTACTCCGGTCCGGGTTCTAACAACTCCAACCTGGTAAGCGAGGATCAGCTGAAGGACATGTATAAGGACTACGACAACTACGATACGAGCCGTTATTCAAGTCACCCGCATCTCTACGACATATTCATGAATCCCAAAGATGGCAACTTCAAAGGCTTAGAAGAAGGAAGTGTTAAATCTTGGTGGTTTGTTGTCGATCCGGACAGTAACCATGAGGTCTATTTCAAGAAGGCAACAGGGGCGACTGCAGGAACAACACGCTGTTTCGTTCTTTCTTCGAATAAAGCGAGTCAGGATACGGCGACCCTGGAGAATTACACGTACAGTACCGCGTGGCGTAATAAAAGCAGACATTTCATCGGCATCGGTGTAAAGCGGTACGGACCGGAAACCTATCCATACGGAGCTGTGATGCCGTCTGCTGTTCAGCAGCACCATACGGGAATGGACAGCGATTCTGCCCTGTGGTGGCCTTCATGCGGCGACCTGACAATCGGCTACGACAGCGAGACACTAGGCGGCGTCGTGTCGGCTGAAATAGATGGTGTTAAAATCGATCCGTCAAACTATAGCGTGATCGGTGATGATTTTGTCCTGTCTAAGACTTACATGTCCGGTCTGGACTTTGATAAGCATAAGCTTGAGCTTGCGTGTGAACACGGCAGCCATACCGTGAAATTCGGTGTGAAGCAGAAGCAGAACATTGCCGTAAAGAGCACCATCAAAAAGACATATGGCAACAAAGATTTCAACCTTGGCGCCGCAGCCGACGGAGAAGGCGGGCTGACATACAAGTCATCCAACAAGAAGGTTGTCATAATTGATGCCGACGGTGATGCTGTTATCAGGGGAGCCGGCACTGCAAAGATCACCGTCTCAGCGGCAGAGACCGAGGAATATGCGCCTGCAGCCAGGACAGTGACAGTGAATGTCGCAAAAGCCGCAAATCCTCTGAGCATCAAGGCGAAGACAGCAACGGTCAAGTACAGCACGGTGAAGAAAAAGGCACAGACGCTGGCTGTCACAAAGGTAATCACCTTCACGAAGAAACTTAACGACAAGAAGTCATATACACTTTCTTCGGCCAAGAAGGGCAAGAAGAGCTTCAAGAAATACTTCAACATAAACAAGAAAACCGGAAAGGTCACAGTGAAGAAAGGACTAAAGAAAGGCACCTATAAGGTGAAAGTCAAAGTCAGGGCGGCTGGAAATACCAATTACAAAACATCCGCCTGGAAGACCGT
>ONJN01000209.1 GCA_900318155.1 uncultured Eubacteriales bacterium | reverse complement strand
TTTTTCTCTTTGCCATTTGAAAAACCTCCAAACTGATACTTTATCTTATACCAGTTTGGAGGTTTACACAAACTTTGGGATACTCTCCAGAGGCTGAACCGGGCGCATACTTTTCCGCCTGTTTGACGCAGGGAAAAACGTTTTTAACGACTCGTTATAAAGCAATCATTCATATGTTCCGGACTTTTTTGTCAAAAGAAAAACAGGATCCCTTAATCAGAGATCCTGGATATCACATTAATAACAAAAATACTTCAGTCACAACGTGTGAACACACCCGGTACATCGACTGACCTTAAATGCCGATATTATTCATCAATTACGTCAGATTTTTTCTCCATTTTCGCGCCGCATTCCGGGCAATACTTGAAAACATTCTTAAACTTTGTATTAAATCCGCAGACGGAACAGGTAATCGATGTTGTACGTGAATGTTCGATCCACCATCCCTTCTGTCTTTCCACAGTCGGTGCCGACTTAATAAACGCCGCTGTAAGATTGCTGTCACGATCATCAAAATAATTACTTTCTTCTACTGCCTTCAGCAGTGCATCTGCATCAATCAGTCTGGTCATATCCATTCCCTCCGTTTCAATAATCATCTTTGGCAGAATCGGACGCTGAACAGGATATACGTTCAATCTGCTTTCTATTGCTTCCTTTTATATCTTATCATCATACTCGAAAGTTAATAAACTGTCAATATTCGCCCTGCCCTGCAAAACAGATAATTATTATGAATTCTCAGCACCCGAGTCCCCTGCTGGTCCTGAGGACGCCGAACCTGCAAAAAAGTCCATACAGCGCTGACTATTCACAATGCGGCCAGCATACAGTCCTGTCAACATAAGGTACTGCTAATAATTAACCAGCAGTTTTTTTACTCCGGCATTCAGGCCGTCCAGTGTCAGCTGGTACATCCTGAAGTGTTCGCTCAGGATAAAATACGATTTTGTAAAGTAATTTTCCGTTTTCGGCGCAGGCTGAGGATGAAGCCAGATACTGTGATTGTACTTATGTTTGAACTCAAGAAACCAGTCCAGGCCGGTCTTGTCGTTCGGATTGGCATAATCGTTCCGCCACATCTGATCAGTCTTAAGCTCGTCGATCGACATCTGTCCGTCACCAACAAAAATTACTCTGTAGTTGGACGGAATCTGCGTCAGAACATCTTCCGTATTCACGCATTCGTTCCATTTGATCTCCGGCGTTTTATAGAGGTACCGGCCGATAAAATTATGAAAATAATAGATCTTCAAATCCGCAAAGCTTCCTGCTTTTTTAACCGACTGAAACAGCAAACTCAGAAGCTGCTGATACGGATCCATTGATCCGCCGGTGTCAATCAGCATCAGAAGCTTAACCGTATTCTTTCTCGGCGCCTTCATCTCAACCTGAAGCAGGCCTCCCCGGTCACTCGTCTTACGGATGGTTTTATCGATATCAAGTTCCGTCTTTTCCGTAATGGAATTATCGGTCAGCTGACGAAGACTGCGGAACGCCATCTGAAACTGGCGGGAATCAAGCGTATTGTCCTTCCTCCAGTCCCGGTATTTTCTCTGAGAAGCGACTCGGTACGCAGACCTGTATTTACCTTCACCGCCGACACGAATTCCGCCCATGTTTTGTCCCTGATTGCCAAATGTCGTAAATCCGTTGGTTCCGATCCAGCGGCGGCCGTCATTATGCTCATACTGCTGCTCCTCCAGACGCTCCTGAAAAAGCCTTTCTGTCTCTTCCGGAGTTTGATCAGTAATCCGTTCTTCCGATCCCGGTATCGAATAGAAATCGGTATTCGGCTTATCGACAAACTTCATGATTTTCTCAAGCTTATCCGATCTTTCAGCATGCTCAAAATACTCCATGAATGCCTGATCGTAACGATCGTAGTCTGTTTCACTGTGCACAACGATCGAACGTCCCAGCTGATAAAAACCGCTCAGTGAGGATCCGTGGAGATTTCTTTCCATCGCAGCATGCATCGTCATCCACTCAGTCGGCGAAATTTTCAGACCGTATGCCCTTAATAAGTAAAAAAATTCGTTGAACATATCACAACCACCTTTATGTCAAAGTTATGTAATACAACATTATTTCAAATCAATACTATTTTACCATGTTTTAATGCGCAAGTCATAGAAAAACCGGCAAAAAGCATCGTCATATGATGTAATCGTCAAAGGTCCGTGCCGAACTTTGTCAAAGATCCCGATTATGAAATCTGCGGATCACTCTGTCAGAAGTCCGCAAACAGTATCGCAGGTTTTCTCGTTCGCGCCGACAATGATAAAATCGCCCTCGACGTCACAGCGCTCGTCCACACCGCTGACAACGCAGCCGGCTTCACGTGCAAGAAGAATTCCCGGACAAATATCCCACTTATTCTTTGTTGCCGTAATAAAACACTGGATCCGTCCGGCCGCAGCAAACGCGAACCCCGCGCAGGCCGCGCCAAACATCCGCATTCTCATAATCTTTTCCGGCAAAACAGCAATCAGCTTTTTCTGCTGCGCCAGCAGTTCCGGGCTCATTGAAAAACCACCGGACGCGGCAATGCTTTCGATGAAGGGACGCGGAGCGGCATAAATACGTTCCCCGTTCAGATACGCGCCGTCCCCTTTGACCGCCGTGTACATCTCCGAAAATGCCGGAAGATAAATCATTGCCAGCGCGAGATCTGCGCCGTCAAAGAGCGAGATCTGTGTTCCGTAAAGCGGAATCCCGTAAGCGAAATTAATTGTACCGTCAATCGGGTCGATCGTCCAGGTCCGGCCGGAAAGGCGTTCGTTTGTGTTGGTCTCCTCGGTCAAAAAAGAATCTTCCGGATACCGCTCCCGGATCGCGCCGATTAAATAATTCTCGATCGCGAAATCGGCGTCCGTTACCAGATCTTTTACGCCTTTCTTTTCTGTTTTCCCCTGACCGCTGTATCGGCTCCATGCGGTTTTCACAGCGGTTTCAAGATATTTCAGATCTTCCTGGTAAATATCAGTCTTTTCGATTTCTTTGGTTTTCTTTTCAGTGCTCATGGATTGTCTCCTGATCTTGATTAAAGTTAATTCTATTCTTTGCTGACCGAAAGGATTGGTCATTCACCCAGCCGTCGGCCGTCAAACATCCTGCGCCCTAAGCGCCTGCCATCAATCTGACCGCAGTTCAACCGCCTGCAGCGACCGATGCCGCAAACTCAACAAAGGCCGCTCCATAATCTCTGGAGCGGCCTGATAACAACGATTCAATTCAACCAGGAGCGAAGCTCCAACAAGCTCGCTTGATTGGCGCGAGCGACGCCGTCAACAGACGCCGGGAGCTTCAGCTCCTGAGA
>ONJN01000074.1 GCA_900318155.1 uncultured Eubacteriales bacterium | reverse complement strand
CTGCAGGAACGGAGGAATTTTCTATGACATCATCCAGGACCAGTTATACAAGTCCTTTGTCGACAAGGTATTCAAGCAAAGAAATGAAATATCTGTTTTCGCCGGAAATGAAATTCAGGACGTGGAGACGTCTGTGGATCGCACTGGCAGAAACGGAAAAGGAACTTGGTCTTGATATTACGCAGGAGCAGATCGACGAAATGATCGCCAATAAGGACGATATCAATTACGAAGTCGCGGAAGCCCGTGAAAAAGAGGTCCGGCATGATGTCATGTCGCACGTCTACGCTTACGGTGTTCAATGTCCGACGGCAAAGGGCATCATCCATCTCGGTGCGACATCCTGCTATGTCGGCGACAACACGGATCTCATCATCATGACAGAGGGACTGAAACTAATTAAAAAGCAGCTCGTCAACGCAATCGATAAGCTCGCGAAATTCGCGGAAGAGTATAAAGATCTGCCGACACTTGGGTTTACGCACTATCAGGCCGCGCAGCCGACGACTGTGGGCAAGCGTGCGACGCTCTGGCTGAACGATCTGGTGATCGACCTTCAGGACCTGGAGTATACGCTCAATTCAATCAAGTTGCTTGGATGCAAAGGTACGACCGGTACACAGGCATCGTTCATGGAACTTTTTGAGGGCGACCACGATAAGTGCAAAGAACTTGACCGGAAAATCGCAGAAAAAATGGGTTTTGACGCATATTACCCTGTTTCCGGACAGACTTATTCGCGCAAGATCGACAGCCGCGTGCTGAATGTTCTCGCCGGAATCGCGCAGTCAGCGCATAAATTCTCCAACGACATCCGCCTCCTTCAGCACATGAAAGAAATCGAAGAACCGTTTGAAAAGAATCAGATCGGTTCCTCTGCGATGGCATATAAGAGAAATCCGATGCGCTCAGAACGTATGGCCTCGCTCGCCAATTACCTGATGAGTGACGTTATGAACCCTCAGCTTACTGCGGCGACGCAATGGTTCGAACGTACATTAGACGATTCAGCAAACAAACGGATCAGCGTTTCTGAAGCATTCCTCGCCTGTGACGCAATCCTTGAATTATATGTAAATATTTCCGATGGCCTTGTTGTTTACCCAAAGGTCATCAACGCGCATCTCATGGCAGAGCTCCCGTTCATGGCAACGGAAAACATCCTGATGGACGCCGTCAAAGCAGGCGGCGACCGCCAGGAACTGCACGAACGAATTCGTCAGCTCTCTATGGAAGCCGCAAAAACCGTTAAAGAAGAGGGAAAGCCGAACGATCTGCTCGACCGGATCGCAGCCGACCCTGCCTTTAAAATATCAAAAGAGGCTTTACAGAAGGTTATGAAGCCAGAGAATTATGTGGGTCGCGCACCCGAACAGACCACTGAGTTTCTAAACGGGGTCATAAAGCCTATTCTTTCAGAAAACCAGGACCTTCTCGGACTGGAAACTGAAATCCACGTGTAAACTTACACAGAATAGGAGGAATTAAATATGGTCAAAGCAATCGTTGGCGTCAACTGGGGAGATGAAGGCAAAGGCAAAATTACAGACATGCTCGCGCAGGACGCGGATGTCATTGTCCGATTTCAGGGCGGAAGCAATGCCGGTCATACGATAAAAAACGAATACGGCAAATTCCCGCTTCACATGCTGCCATCCGGCGTTTTTTACAGTCACACAACCTGTGTACTCGGCAACGGCGTCGCGCTGAACATCCCGAAACTGATTGAAGAAATCGACAGTATCGCCGAAAAAGGCGTACCGAAGCCGAATCTTCTCGTTTCTGACAGAGCACACGTCGTCATGCCATATCATATCCTGCTGGACGGATATGAGGAAGAACGCCTCGCCGGCAAAGCATACGGTTCCACAAAATCAGGTATCGCGCCTTGCTACTCAGACAAATACGCCAAAATCGGCTTCCAGGTGAACGAACTGTTCATGCCGGACGATGATCTGAAGGATCGGATCGAAAATGTCTGCACGATCAAGAATATTTTATTCAAGTATCTTTATAAAAAACCGGAACTGAATCCGAAAGAATTATTCGAAACCATCGTAGAATACCGCGAAATGATTCGTCCATATGTCACCCATACGGAAGCATTCCTGAATAGTGCGATCAAAGAAGGGAAAACGATCCTGCTGGAAGGACAGCTCGGATCCATGAAAGATGTCGAGCATGGGATTTATCCTATGGTTACTTCATCCAACACGATCGCCGGTTACGCCGCAGCTGGTGCAGGAATCCCGCCGTATGAAATCCGTGAGGTCGTTGCGGTGACAAAGGCCTATTCCTCTTCCGTCGGCGGCGGAGATTTTGTAACAGAACTTTTCGGTGATGAAGCAGAAGAACTCAGAAAACGTGGCGGAGACGGCGGCGAATACGGCGCAACGACCGGAAGACCGCGCCGTGTCGGCTGGTATGACTGTGTTGCATCCAGATACGGCTGCCGGGTACAGGGCGCAACCGAAGTCGCTTTAACGGTAGTCGATCCGCTCGGCTACCTGGACGAGATTCCGATATGCACCGCATACGACATGAACGGCAAAGAAATCAATGATTTCCCGAACACGACCGATCTTCGCGACTGTAAACCGATCTATAAAAAAATGGCCGGTTGGAAGTGCGATATCACCGGTATCCGCGACTGGAACGAGCTCCCGGAAGAATGCAAAGAATACGTCAATGAAATCGAACGTCAGCTCGGATTCCCGATCACGATGGTCTCGAACGGACCCGCCAGAGAAGACATCATTCGCAGAAAACCACAAATCTAACAAAGATTAAGAAAGAATACAGTACAGAAAGCAGGTAACACTATGTATAAAGAAGCGCTCAGACCCGCATGGGTCGAAATCAATCTGTCCCACCTTGACTACAACATCAAAAGCATTAAGAAAAAAATCGGACTGGACAAAGAACTGATCGGCGTTATTAAAGCAGACGGGTACGGACACGGCAGCATCGAGGCCGCTGAAATTCTCCGCGAAAACGGCGTTACCACTTTTGCGATCGCCACCTTCTTTGAGGCAATGATCCTGAGAAATGCCGGCGCCAAAGAACGTATCATCTGCCTGGGCCTTTCTCCGGACATCTATGCAGACACCGCCGTAGAATACGACATCACGCCGGTATTCTGCTCCTATGAAAACGCCAAAGCATACAACGACGCCGCAGCCGCAAAGGGAAAAACCATCGAAGCGCTGATCGCGCTGGACACAGGCATGGGACGCATCGGCTACCAGGCGGACCAGATCGACGAAGCCGTTGAAGACCTGAAGAAAGTCGCAGAACTGCCGAATTTCAAAATCCACGGTATTTTCTCCCATCTATCCACGGCCGACGCGACTGATCTGACTTATTCGCGTGAACAGGAAGAAAAATACAATAGATTCTACGACGCAATCACGGCGGCCGGTATTGAAGTTCCGTACAGGACACTTGCCAACAGCGCAGCGATTATGAGAATGCCGTCCACGCACTTTGACGGATGCAGAGCGGGAATCATCCTTTACGGACTCTACCCGTCCCACGATGTTGACCCGGCTGATCTCTCCATCAAGCCGGTCATGTCTGTCAAAGCCAACATCGTTCACTTAAAAGACGTCCCTGAAGGTTTCTCCGTCGGTTACGGAAGAAAATACATCTCCGACGCACCAGCCAGAATCGCTACGCTTAACCTCGGCTACGCAGACGGATATCCGAGACCATACTCACCGTACGGTAAAGTCATCGTCAACGGCGTCGTCTGCCCGATTGCCGGAAATATCTGCATGGATCAGTGTATGGTCGACGTTACTGAAGTTCCTGATGTCAAAGTTGGCGACGAAGTCATCGTCATGGGTACCGACGGTGTCAACTCGATCACAGCCGACGATATTGCCGACGCCACGGGAACGATCAACTATGAAATCAGCTGCGCATTCGGTCAGCGTCTCCCAAAAGTCTTTGTTCGATAAAAACGCCCGGGATATATCTGGAGTTTAAAAGAATCCGAAAATTACGAAAGGAAGTCACCCGAATGAAGAAAAGGAAAATCATGGCATCGCTGCTGGTTTGTGCGCTGCTCACAGGAATCATGTTTGCTTTGTCTGCGTGCGGGAAGCCAAACCAGATCGGTTCGCAGCAAATCGAGAATCCGATCGAGATCTCGATCTCAATCAAGTATCCTGAAAAAGCAAAAAAGCCGGATATCGAGGCAGTCGGATTTAAGGTAGAAAAGAATTCAACAGTCATGCTCGCACTTCAATTGTATTGCAGCGTACATGATATTCCGCTCATGATTGATACGACAAGTAATACGGTCCAGGGCATCAACAACATCGAGAACGGCGTCCTGATCAAAGACAGGGCGTGGAAGTACCGGCTGAACGGCCGACTCAGTAATGCGGCGGTCGCAGAGAAGAAACTGCACGACGGCGATGAACTGCAGTGGATATACGCCAAGAAATAATAAAAGAATACTTGATCGTTGTCCGGTTACGTTTCTCATATCTGACCAGCACTGTATGCCGGTATTTTCAGCGCCGTATTCCCGGACAGCAACGATTCTTCATACAAAAAACCATATCAGGATTCAATATATCCTGATATGGTTTCTTTTTAAGGCACGTCACCCGCTCCGGCCGCAATATGTCAGATAACCGTCGTCGACTGCGTGTCAATATATTCAAATATTTATCTATAATACCGCCCGAACAATCAGGCATAGGTCCGGTCTGCTGCATAATTCCAGTACGATCTATGAATCCTATGACCGGCCGGCCCTTGTCAGTCAGGACAGTTTACAGACAGCATTATACCCCTGTTTCAACAATCAGTCTGAAACATACGGAAGGAGCGCAACGATTCTTGCTCTCTTGATTGCCGTCGTCAGTTCTCTCTGATGTTTGGCGCAGGTACCCGTGATTCTCTTCGGAAGGATTTTACCTCTCTCGGTAACAAACTTCTGAAGCTTTTCATAATCTTTATAATCAATTACTTCAGTCTTGTCCGCGCAGAACTGGCATACTTTTCTTCTTCTCATGCCGCCGCGTCTTCTGTTGTCCATAGCCACGATCCATCTCTCCTTTCTGTCTAGAATGGAACATCGTCATCAATTTCCTGGAAAGTATCCGGAATGCTCTCTTCCCTGAAGGACGCGTTCCTGTTGTCGAACTGAGGCTGCTGAGGCTGTGACGGCGCGTCAAAGTCATCACGCGGCGCGTAATTCCTGCTGCGCGAGCCGCCGTCCGACTGCTGTCTGTTTCCCCATTCCAGAAATTCAACTCTGTTCGCTACGACATCCGTTGTGTATACGGTGTCGCCGTTCCTGTTCTGGTAACTCCCTGTCTGGATTCTTCCGTTAACAGCTACCAGTCTTCCCTTTGCAAGATACTTCTCGCAGGTTTCCGCCTGTCTTCCGAAAACTACGATCCTCGGAAAATCGGTCTGCTTCTCCCCATTCGGTCTTACCGGACGGTCGATCGCCAGCGTGAAGTTGACAACCGCCATCTGGCTGCCGGATGTATACCGGATCTCGGGATCTCTGGTAAGTCTTCCGATCAGTACAACGTTATTCATCCTTGCACCTCGCTTTCTTTCTGCGAACCCTTATCGGCTTCTGTGAGGTTTATCTGGCATCCTTATTGATTACCATGTGTCGGATAACGCTGTCAAAGATCTTCAGTCTTCTGTCCAGTTCTTTGATGAAGTCACCCTCTGCCTGGAACTGCTGAACTACATAGAAACCGTCCGTCTTCTTATCGATTTCATAAGCCAGTTTTCTCATTCCCCAGACATCAGTTTCTCCGAGCTCGCCGTTATCGGAAATCAGCTGCTTAACTCTGTCGATTGCAGCATTTTTCTTATCTTCCTCGAGAATCGGATCGATAATGAACATCAATTCATAATTAGTCATTTTTTCACCTCCCTGTGGACTTGATGGCGCCGTTCTTACCCGGCGCAGAGATTGCTTTTCTAAAAAGCGTACCATCTAATTATACTATTAAAAAATGTAAAATCAAGCATTTTTTACTTTTTCCAGAGGACATCAGGATACAGCCCCCTGTCCTTCATAGACTGCAGTGCGGCAATGATATCTTCGCGGTCTTCTTTATATGTGACTCCGTACCATTTGTCCGAGGAGAGAAGCACGCGGATACGTGCCCGCCCTTTGTCGATCTGATCCTGTACGAGATTCGGCAGGAAAAATTCGCCTTTCAGCGGATTGTCCGGTAATACTTTGTCGAGGAATTTCGGGAATTCTTCCAGACCCGCCTGAAAGATCGACGGTGTGAAGCCCCAGAAATTCATAGAGGCGGTGCTGTCTGCAGGCAGCGGATTCCAGGTTTTTCCATCATCTTCCGTATAACAGACGGACTCCCCGCGCTGCATGATTTTTGTGCGCTCAACGACTTTGTTCAGATATCCGTCCCCGGAAACATCGCAGATACCACGCGCGACAGTTCCGTTTTCTGTCAGCGTCTTTGCCAGTTGGAAGCCGACCATTGCGTATTCATTAACCACGCCGTCTTCCGCCGTCTCAAGAAAATCATAGATCGCGTGAAAGGCCGACGGTCCGTAATAATCATCCGCATTAATCACTGCAAAAGGTCCTTTGACCGCATCCCGGGCACTCAGCACCGCGTGGGCCGTCCCCCACGGTTTTTCGCGGCCTTCCGGTACCGCGTAACCATCCGGGAGGTCTGCCATGTCCTGATAGACAAAAACTGTTTCCATCCGTTTCCCCGCACGTGCGTCGATCAATGCACGGAATTCTTCTTCAAAATCTTTCCTTATAACAAAGACTGCCCGTTCAAAACCGGCCATGTACGCGTCGAACAACGAAAAATCCATAATAATCTCGCCTTCATCTGTGACCGGGTCGATCTGCTTGAGTCCTCCATAACGGCTCCCCATACCTGCCGCCATCACTACAAGCGTCGGTTTATCCAAATCGCTCAGCTCCTTTCTCTGATTGACACGGCTTTGCGGCCGCGTTTTTTCTAATATGTTTTTGCAAATATATTCTTATTTCACAGTTACGGTGATTCCGCGCCTGAGGCCGTTTACCGCGATAACATAGATCTTGCAGCTGCCTTTCTTCACAGCGGTGATCTTACCTTTTGCAGAAACTTTTGCGATTGCTTTGTTTGAGGTCGCGTAACGCAGCTTCGGCTCATGGTTCAAAGGTTTGAGCTTTGTTCTGGCCATCGTCATCGTTGTTCCTTTAATTGTAAACGTCTTGCCTTTTTTCAGCGTTACGGCTGTCTTCTTCAGCTTCATCCGGCTCGGATTCGTATACTTGCCGGTGGTGTTGCCGCAAACAGAATGGAACAAATAACTCTTCGCGATGCAAATCCTGTTGCCGTTTACGGTTTTGTACGCTTTGACACAGATTTTATAAGGCTTCTTACTTTTAAGACCCTTAACAGTATAATCGAGGTTCGTATTTCCGGAAATCCGTTTTTTCAATCTGCAATTGGCCTCGGAATCTTTGCTGTCACACTCACTCATATAGATCTCATATCCGTTCGCCTGGCTGACCCTGGTCCAGGAAAGGCTGAAATTTCCGTCTCCGGCCTCTGCATTCGCCAGCAAAACAGGAATGTTGACCTTCTTTTTATGATTTTTGTTATTCTTGCAGGTGTAGATATAAGTACCGTTCGCCGACGGTTTTGGTGCTGCAGACATTTGCCCGCCGTCCCACTTATGACCGGTTGCTTTGATTGTCAGTTTTGAGGCAGTAATGACTTTGTTTCCGCTTTCATCCGAGAACAGCGTGCCGCACTTGCTGCACTTGTAATGTTCCTTACACCCGGCTTTTACACAGGTAGCCGCCTTATACGGCACACGCACGATTTTGTGGAAATCGACCGTTATGTTCACCGCCGGATCCGGATCGATGACCTCACTTCCAACCAGATAGCTGACCGAATACTTCACCTGATCGTCTCCGGTATTTCTTTCAAGCCGGATATTCGCTGTCTGTTTAACACTGTTTCCTGAAGTTTTTGCCTCGGTAACGATGTTTCCGCTCTCGTCCTTTATGAT
>ONJN01000197.1 GCA_900318155.1 uncultured Eubacteriales bacterium | reverse complement strand
TTACATCCATCGCTACGCGCCGGACACGGTTGCCCGGATTCGCACGGACTATGTGCATGAGCAGCAGTCCCGGTACCGGACGGCGATCGCGGCGATGGAAAACCGGATCGACAACGCCGCAGGCAGCGAGCGGGTGAAGCTGAAAAAGAAGATGACCCGGGTTCAGGCTCAGGCCGAGGAGCTTCGGGCGTATGAGGAAAAAATCCACCACTTTGCCGATCAGATGATCGCGATCGATCTGGATGATGGCGTGAAGCACAATTACGCGATCTTTAAGGATGTGCTGGCGAAGATCAGGTGAGGACGCCTGCCGCTTTGTCCCGCTTTAATCACAGTAGTTTAAACACAGTAGAATCAAGAGGAGGAAAAATCATGCTTAAAGTTTATTGTTATAACAGATGTACTACCTGTAAGAAAGCCCTGAAGTGGCTGGATGAAAACGGAATTGAACATGAGGTCATCGATATTAAGGAGGATCATCCGGATGAGCAGAGCCTGCGGGAGTTTTACGCGACGAGCGGCCTGCCGCTGAAGCGGTTTTTCAATACCAGCGGAAAGATTTATCGGGAAATGGGACTTTCAAAGAAACTGAAGGACATGAGTGAGGATGAGCAGCTTGGTTTGCTTGCGACTGACGGCATGCTGGTCAAAAGGCCGCTGGTAGTCGGTGATGGCTTTGTCCTTGTTGGATTCAAGGAAGCGGAGTGGCAGGAAACGCTGAAATAATCAGCAGAAGGAGCAGTAAGCCAAAGGGAACAGCAGAAAGGTGTAAGCCGATGAATTTGTTTAAAAAAGAAGAAAAGAAAGTCGAATACCTGGAGCTTATCTATGATTTGATTTTTGTTTATATGGTCGGCAGGAACAACGCGCTTATTCACAATATCCAGAACGGCTTTGTCGAACCGAAATTCTTTATTGGTTATGTGTTGTGTACGCTCGCGATCATTCAGATATGGAATTTCTCAACCCTGTACATTAACATGTTTGGCAGGAACAGCATCCGCGATCATGTTTTTCTCTTCATCAATATGTACCTGCTTTACTTTGTAGGGCAAAGCACGGGATCGGACTGGCAGGCGTTTCAGACACAATATTATATCGCCTGGGGACTGATATTGCTGAACATCGGGATCCAGTTCTTAATCGAATTGCGAAACCACCGAATGTCTGAATGGAATAAGGAGTTTATCAAGCGAATGAGTACGGTCTTGTTTGTGGAGGCAGGACTTGTTTTCATTGCCGCGTTTCTCAGTCCGATCCCCGGGGCATGGGTTACTGCGGCGGCTATTCTGAGCGGCATCCTTTTGACGACAGTTTTCAGCAAACAGAAGTCCATAGGAGGCTGGATTGATTTTGCGCATCTTACAGAGCGGGCAATGCTCTATGTGGTGCTTACTTTTGGAGAGATGATTATTGCGGTTGCTTCATATTTCAACGGCGACGGCGGATTGAGCTGGAATACGATCTATTTTTCGCTGATGGCGTTTCTCATCGTAGTAGGATTATTCCTGAGTTATGGTATATTTTATGATCATCTGATTGATCGGGACGGTCAGTATGATGGAATGCTGTATATGGGCATCCATGTATTCATTATTTTCTCGATGAACAACATTACCGCGTCGCTGGAGTTTATGCGGGAACCGGAGATTGCAGTGATGCCGAAGATGCTTTTTCTGCTCGCCTCTTTTGCGGGGTATTTTATATTTCTGTTTTGTCTGCAGGGGCATATCCGGAATCGAGACAAACTCACCAGACCTATCTGTGCGCGAGCTGGCGTGCTGACGGTAATCTTTGTTGTGCTGATGATTCTGCTGAGAGAAAATATGTATATCAATATCTTTCTTTCTGTCGTGTACGTATTTGCCGTATTCCTGATCATATACCGGACGAGAGCGGAAATCATCGGCTGATCGCTGTGAAGGCGGAGGCCGGTCCTGTTTAAAGAATGAAAACTGAGATGAAAGCGAGGAACCATGATTTATACGGATCAGACAAAAAAGGCAATCCGGCTGATGTACCGCGCTCATAAAGACCAGACGGACAAGTCCGGTCTTCCGTATGTTTTCCAT
>ONJN01000077.1 GCA_900318155.1 uncultured Eubacteriales bacterium | reverse complement strand
CCACATACATTCCACCCAATAAAAAGACACCCGCAGGGAGTGTCTCCGAACTGTCATCGTTCGGTCCTCTCTACGGGTATCACTTTATTGTTGGGGCTTTTATGACACATCTTACGATTCGTTGTTCCAGGTTTTCGTATTGACCCACTGACCGCAGGAGGGACAAGTGTAGCCGTTTTCGGCCTGGAAATTATTCACATTGATCGTCGCACCGCATCTTTTGCAGGTGATGGTGACAATTCGTTCGTGCCACGCTATTTCTTTGTTTTCTTCATTCGAAGACATGCTGATTCCTCCTTTTGACTGGTGTGTAACGAAAACTTACAGTAAGCCAGACTCCTTGTCAATGACAGCGTAAATCTGGTGGTGACCTGTGGGATGAGCCGCTCTCCCAAATTTCTTTTCTGCCACTTCGACGCCTAGGAGCTCGCTCGCAATCTTGGTGATTTAAAGAATCGACTTAAAATGCTTTACCCAAGCATAATTATCATAATCATCCAGGGCTGTCCGCCCGAATTTCCTTTCTCTTGTCCTTTTTCGTATCAGGACCACATCTTTATATTACTGCTGTGCTCTGTGCCCGCAGTACCGGTTTCTCTGAGCAGCCCGGCAGCTGACGTGCACATTAGACTAATCAGTTTTCGCAGTAGATTCCGTTTTCCTCACGACACCAGATATCTCAGCCCGCTGCTTTATCTGTTTGTGTACTCATAAAGGCCTGAGACGGTTGTCTATCATCATTACACAAATTATAAAAAACGAGCACTGACTTTTGGCAGTGCTCAGTTAATAAAGGCCAGGGGACCTTTTTCCAAACCGATGCATTGTTTTACTGCAACGGTTCAAGATACTGCGGCTTCCGCTTCCGTGTGAAGAACACGATGAGCAGAACCAGAAGCACCAGTGAGAAACCTGCAATGCCCACGGAAAGATAGGCATTGTTCGGATTCATTGCAAGGAACTCGTCATTCAGACCGAAATCGTATGCGCCATGCAGGAGCCAGGCGATTAAGAATCCTGCCGCAATATAAGCTTTGTTTTTGGTGTACTTTGCTTTTCCATAGAACCAGCCTTCAATAAAGCCGAATCCGCCGTGCATGATGAGAATACCGCGGATCAGAATTGGAATCGGACCTTCACCGATCGCATAGACAACTGCTTCCATGATTTCAAATCCAATGGAAACCGTCACCATGAAGATGATTATATCCTGCCAGGTGTAAGAATAATTTGCTTTCTTAAGCGTCTTCCAGAGCATCAGTGACTTGATCAGTTCTTCACTGAGTGCGAGCTTGATAAATTTGTGGTAAGCAGTTGCCGGAAGGGAAGCACCTTCTTTTATGCCAAGCAGTCCTGCGGTAACAGCAAATGTCCCGGACAGCAGAACAATAAACACAGTCGAAAGAAAACCATTCAACAATGCGGTACGGCAAGTCTGCTTAAATGCCTCATCCTCCGGCTTCCGAACTTTATTTTTCATCCAGAAGTAAAGGGCAATAGATGGAATCAGACTGAGTACTGCTGCGCCAATTACAATAATCATTTTTAAAACCTCTGTTTATCAGCAATTATAATAAACATTAATATCTATGTTTTTGAAAAATAAAATAGTCAACCTGCAGGAATCGTTGCTATTCATTTGGCAAAATAAAACATAGAATAAGTTAAGTTAGCCCTCTTACAAAGGACACCCGACTCAGATGATCCCGGTATATTAAATCGGTAATAGTCATCTTATCGGTGAAATTATTGCGGAATATTCAAAGCTATTAAAAAATGGCCCCGGTTTTACCCGGGACAAGTTGGTGAGCCTTCGAGGGCCCATATGCTGCGAGTATCACCCGCTTACATTCTTATATACGGATCAATTCCAGAAATCCACGAAAATGAGAGGCTAACGGAAAGCAACGCAGAATCATATCTTGTGTATTTGAAAAAAGGCAATGTCATTAGATCCCGACATGCTGACCATTGATGAAGTTGATGAAAATGAAATCAGAAATAGAATAATTGATGGAAAATGTGGAACCAGTTCGTATAATTATTTGAACAAAGAAAATGGAGATTATTCAGATGGAAAAGAATAAGAAAAACATACTCAGTGATGATAAATTGGATTCTGTTGCTGGCGGAAGAGCGAGAAAGGGATGGTCGACTAACAACCCTTATGACTGGGCCATGCCAGAAAACTACGCAATTAATGGCGTGACTTATCAGGAAGCGGTTATGAAAATGAGTGAACTTGCCTCTACTAATCCATACTCTGCTATAGATTATGCAAATCAGATACTTTTCCCTCACACTGGGTGGAGAAATATCTTAACGCAAGGGGTACAACAAACAACATTTGATATGTATACATATCACTATCGTAATAACTATGCTGGCATGTAGTTTTCTTATGATTTAGGCATCGGAAAATACAAATTTGATTTTTGCAGGAGCGGGTAAACTGTTCCTGTTTTGTGTTTTAATGCTTTTTATAATGTAGCTAAACTTCAGACTTAAATCCAGCATAGAAACCGTGCAAGAAGGATTGATAAAGTATGGGGTGCGCAGTCAGGATTCAGTGCTGGGGTTCAGCGGAAATGTGTAATATCACAGAATGATACGTATATAGAAATAGGAGATCAATACTTATGGAAGACAATAAGAAACACAATGAACAGCAGGCAGGAGAAAATAAACGGAGGAGCTACGACAGGCGGACCAAACGGTTCCGTTACAGTACCATGCCCTAACTGCCACTCGACACGCACATATGTGGTGCGGTTTGTACCGAGTGGAAGAGATACCGTTCCGCTCTTTCACTGTTCGGACTGTGGCAAAGAATTCAAACAGTCCTATTCAGGACCTGTGATTCAGCAGCCAT
>ONJN01000251.1 GCA_900318155.1 uncultured Eubacteriales bacterium | reverse complement strand
TCCCGGATCCTTCGCCTTATTCTCTGTTGCCTTACTGTCTGTGCCGTCCTTCCCATTGGCAAAAGTCAGATATGTTTCCCAGACATAACCGGTTTTCCCGTTATAGTCAACCTTATACCAGACTGCCGTATCCTGGACCAGAGTCTTACAAAGAACTTTGACCGTGGTCTTTGCCGGGATCGTTCCGATCTCCCCGAAAGTAGTCCCTGCATCCTTTCGGAAACTGACCGGCGATTTGATCGTTCCGTTTACTGACCCGTATTTGATGTCGACCTGATCAGCTTTCACATATCCTTTTTCTCCGCTTGAGTAATACCAGCATTTCCCTTTTGAATGATCCGTTGCAGATGTGAATTCTTCTCTGTCAAAGCTGATTGTTTTTCCTTTTTTAAGCTTTTCAACAACATTGCTGTCCGCAGACTTGGTTTTATAAACCGCCGTTTCATCCGCCGTCACTGTAGCGGTTCCTGCCGGACATTCCGCTGCTGCCGAAGCCTTCAGTGCGCCCGCCGTACAGATAAAAGCGGCCGTCATGACTACAGTTGTCAAAATTGCAATAATTTTCCCTGTTCGTATATTTTCTTTTCTGTCCAACATAATCCGTCTCTCCCAGCTTACTCTTGCTGTCATTTATCCGGTCCCAGCCGACCGTCGTTATAATGCTTGCGACAAAGGGAAACATACAAATCATTTCCCCCGATCATGATCTGCTTTCCCTGTTTAACAATTTTGCCGTCCTGAATTCTGGCGACCATGGTCGCCTTGCGGCCGCACCAGCAGATCGTTTTGATTTCCTCGATTTTGTCAGCGTAAACAAGCATGTAATACGAGCCTTCGAAGAGTTCATTTTTGAAATCATTTTTCAACCCGTATGCCAGAACCGGTATTTCAAAACTGTCCACAATCTCCACCAGTTCTTCAACATGATGCTTTTTCAAAAACTGACATTCATCCAGCAGCACGCAATCGATCGGCTTTCTCGCGTTTTCGCGCATGAACAGCTCAAGAATATTGCTGTCATCCCCGATCACGGTCGCTTCCCTCTGCGGGCCAATCCTTGATGTAACAAAACCTTTTCCATATCGGTTATCGACGGAAGGAACGAGTACCATTACAGTTTTTCCGCGTTCCTCATAATTATATGCCACTTTGATAACCTCGATCGATTTTCCCGCGTTCATCGTACTGTATCTGTAATAAAGCTGTGCTGCCATCAGATTCCATTCCTTAATCAATGCCGGAGCTATTCCCGATCAATAACTTCAATCTGGCACGAACGCATCGTTTCCAGCGCGGCGTCATGTTTCTCCGGCGTTACGCCCGCGCAGCAGGACGCGTTTACCATTATACGCGCCTCAGGAATAAACGCTTTGATTAATAGCGCGTTCGATACCACACAAATGTCTGTGCAAAGCCCGATGATTTCAATCTCGATCTGGTTTATCCTGCTTTCCTCCAGCAGGATACCAGCCAGTTCGAGCGATGCGAACGAAGGTTTGTCAATCACCAACGCCCCTTCAGGCATCACCCCTTTGATCCGGTCATTGATCTCCCATCCTTTTGTTCCTCGTATGCAGTGTTCTACAGGCAGATAATGACCTTCCAGTGAATTAAGATAATCCACTTCATGCGTATCTCTTGTAAAAATAATCGTTTCCGGAACTTCACTGCGTGCTTCCAGAATTCTGTCCCTTACACGATCTATTATTGAAGCAGCTTCGTCTGTACCTAACGATCCGTCAATAAAATCATTCTGCATATCGATGACTGCCAGATATTTTTTCATGTTTCTCTCTTTTCTTTTTTTGTCAAAACTTCTTTGCGTTTACATCCAGACCGGCACTCCGCGCATTCTTAAACAGATGCCCGGCTTGCTATTATCTGTATTGATCATAGCGATGCAGCAGACAAAACGATACTGTATGCTGCCCTATGAGTAATTAATTATAAACTGACCGGAATCAAATTTCAACAATTAGTACAATATTTTTGAAAATACTGAAATTTATTATCGTAAAATAGCCGCTTGTTTATCGAAAACCATAAATTATTATTTTGCCTCCTGGTAAGATCCTTTTGTTCCCGCTCTTTCCAGACAGTGTATTTTTTATGTATTTTTTTAACAATTTGCTCTGAGTAATAGAGTTCATTTGTAAAAGTCTGTTTTTTGTTGTATAATTAAATGCGCATTAAAACTGAACTGCACTTAAAATTTTTAGAAAGGTTGTCTATTTTTATTATGAGTAATCCATATAAGACCCGTGAAGGCGGTGCAACCGTAACAATCTTTGCACCATATGACTGCGGAAATCACTGCCCTTTCTGTATTAATAAGGGTGAGTACGCCAATACAGAAGGCTTCAGTGAAGAAAACATTATTAAATCGATCCGTATTATGCATGAGATCACACCGTATTGCGACTTCGTATTCACCGGCGGTGAACCATTTGCAAACAGAGAATCCCTTCAGCGCATGATTGACGAGATTCCAAACACACATCGCCTGTTCATCAACACTACGCTGCCGCTCTTTGACGGGCAGACCGAGCAGGATATCATCGATTTCGCAGAAAAGAATAAGGACAAGATCACCTGCATCAACTGTTCCCGTCATCTTCAGAAGTACGTTGAAGAATCTCCGGATGAGCTTCTCGGAAGCCTTCCTGTAAATGTGCGTGTAAACTGCGTTCTTTACCAGGACTATCCGGCGGATCAGCTTCCGCTGTATCTTGAGAGATGGATCAAATACAATATTCCGGTACAGTTCCGTTTTGACTACACTGTAACAACTCCGGAAAACCTGTACGATCAGTCCAATGACCCGATCCTGAGAGATCTTAAGTCTTTCTCCAAGTATATTGGTCTGGACGGATGCCGTATGCGTAACGGTTTCCATTTTGACTATAAGGGTCTGGAACTTACTTACCACAGAACGCTGCCGTACAGCACGATCGTAGAAACTGATGAAAACGGTACTACATACGATATTCTGTATGATATTATCATTAAACAGAACGGTGAGATCCGTTCCGACTGGGATGAATCTGTACTTGACGTCGAGGCTTACCGCAACGTCGTATTTGAACCATATGACCTGAAAGTCATTGAGGGAGACCTCAGCAACACAACATTCTAAATCAGATATTTTGAAGATGTCTGGCAATGGTTCAGACATCTTTTTTATTTCTTTACATTCTGCCTGCATTATTCAGGAGTGAGTCTCTCTCCGACTCCGCCTGAAGTTTATGCTAAAAAAAGAAGAAGGAGCATTTACAATGGACGATAATAAACAGAACAAACTGAAATCGATGAAGCGAAATAAAATACTTTTCTCGGTGGTTTTTCTTATACTCGGAATCCTCCTCGTGATCTGGCCCAGACAATCCGCTGAAATAGGATGCCGGATGATTGGCGCCGCTGTTCTGGTTTACGGAATCATTACCGTGATTCATTACTTTACAAAGAAAGATACAGTTCCGAAGCTTCTTCTGTTCACAGGAATTGTTATTGCTGTGATCGGACTATCGATCTTCGCCTTCCCTGACTGGCTGCTGAAATTCATCCCGAAACTGGCCGGGGTGATTATCCTGATCGACGGCGCGGCCAACCTCGTCGAGACCATGACACTTGGCAAACAAAACTACAAAAAATGGTGGCTTTCTCTGATTTTCGCAATCCTTACGATTGCAGTCGGGCTGGCGCTGATTATTAAACCTCTTGGTGCGATCAAACTGATATTTATACTGATCGGAGCATCCATGATTTTCGACGCTGTCACTTCATTCTGGATTGCAACAAGAATCCGGACAGAAGCGATTCCGGACGTTACAGACGCACAGACCGTCGATTACAAAGACGTTGATGAATAAGCGGCCAATTTGCTTTAAAGCGCTGAAACCGCGTCTGAGGCGCTCCTGGACCCGGCGCCTGTAAAGGCAAGGTCTTCGGGCCCCTGTTCTGTCCAATATCCATCTGCTGTAATTAAAAACGCATCTTCCTCTGAATCGAAGATGCGTTTTATAATGTCTTTGTATTTAACTGTCTTATTATTTCACGGTTACAGTCCTGATATTGCTCCAGCTTCCGTAAACACTGTTCTTGTATGCGCGGATCCGGATGCTATATGTTCCTTTTTTCTTCAGGATATTATTTACACCGGAAAGGTTGCTGTATTCGAACGTATTCCAGTTTACAACACCCGTCGTATCCGCTGTTTTTTTATTGCTGATTCCGATCTGATATTTCACTCCTCCATCTACTTCAGTAAATTTAAGGATCAGCTTGTTATTTTTCAGACTTGCTGTATTAATAACCGGTTTTCCCGGACGTATTTTATAAGTTTTCTCTGTCGTTCCTGTAAAATTACCGGTTCCTGTAATGATAAATGTTTTAACACCGATCGATTTTTTATCTGCAGGATATTTCACGATGTACGTTACCGGTACGTTTCCGAAGGTAAGGGTCAGATCAAGCTGCCGCTGTGCGGTGCCGTCATATACCGGATTCAAAATACCTGAAACAGAACATTTACTGATGTTCACCGGTTTAATCTTAAATGGTTTAACGACCGTTCCTGTATAATAACCGGTTCCTGTAATCGTTGCCCTGCCCGTACCCGCGTTCATATTCTCCGTATAGCGGACTTTATATGTCACGGCGCCGTCGCTGCACGTAACAGCCGGTTTTATGACTTTTCCGGTGTAAGTGGCATCTTTCACTGTAAACTTGCTGTTATCAAGCTTTTTCAGCTGTTCTTTAATGATCTTAAAGCTCAGCTTTTTAGTTCCGGAAACCATATTCTTTCCGGTTACGGTTACCGTTCCCGTGCCGGCCGCAGTATTCCTGGTATATTTGACTGTATAATCCTTATTCTTCTTCAGGTTCGTAACAACGACAGCCGGTTTTATTGCGGCTCCGCTGTATTTATAAACAGTTTCCTTCAGTTTAATTGAAACTGTGCTCAGATCCAGCTTTGAGATCTTAAAGGACTTTTTGACTGTACCCTTATAATTCCCCTGGAATTTAATGGTCAAAACGCCTTTTTCTCCGTTGTTCACAGCGCTCAGCTTATAGTCTTTATTCTTTACAAGCTTCACACCATCAACTTTTACAACCGGACTCGGTACGATCTTCTTTCCGGTGTATTTCCTGGTTCCGATCCCGGATACCGTCGCCTTAGAAGCGTCTTTCGGCAAAATCGAATATTTTTTCTTGATTGTACCGGAATAACCACTCCTGCCCTTAACAGTAACCGTTACTTTTCCGACATTCGTCAAATCACCGGAATAAGCAACACTGTATTTGCCGGCCGGGATCTTCTTTCCAAACGGATTATAAACCGTAACAGGCTGCTTTACAGCTTTTCCGCTATAAGTACGATTTTTGACCTTCACAGTTCCCACTGATGTTGAAGACGGAACAGGCTCTGTCCCTTTATAACGGAGAACTCCATCCCAGAATCCGTAATGGTATTTTACCTTACTGAGTTCCGTGCCGGTCTGATCACCTCTCTGAGGATAACCTCTGTCACAATGCGCGCCGACCATATAACCGTCACCAACATAAAGCTCCGTATGACGATCATGGTCTACCAGGATATCTCCCCGCTGCAGTCCCTTCGGAACACCGCTGGTGCTTGACATACCGAGTTTCGATTTGTCGATCCAGACAAAGCCTTCAGCAGTGTAAACCTTCTTCATACTCAGTGTGCCGCCGAATCCGTCAAGTTTGAACCCGACCGTTCTGAAAGCAGCAGTAATCAGAGATCCGCAGTCATAATCCGGGCCCCATCTGCTGCTCATGCTGTATCCGTGGGAATCATCTGCCGCAATCTTCAGCGTCCACTTAACAGCAGCTTCTACTCTTGGGCTCTTCGCAGGTGCAGCCGCGTCAGCCGGTTTTGCTGAACAGAGAAGAATCGCAAAGACGGCCGCGGCTATGACAATTATTGTGAGTATCCGTCGCAGAGGTAAACTAATATTCATAAATCAATCCTTTAGTTATTCTTAAGTATTAAATGTCAATAATTATTTAAAGTTAATAAAGTAAAAACATCTTATCATAAGATTTATATTAGTCAATAGGGCTTCTTATTACAAACGCTGAAGTATCTTTGCCTAAGTCTACGATAATTTAATTATTGTATATCATATATTATTAACAAAGGATTATTTACTCTTAAGAAATTCTTAACGAATACATTGAAATTCTAACGAAATTTTATATATTCAGAAATGTAGTTATATTTCTGAATAATTATACCGCGATACATATCATAAGATTTCTTAAGATTTGTATTCCAATCCATTATCCATGGCATTCCTCAGTCCCATGATATACCCTTTCTCTTCCATCGTTGAATGCTGCAATTATCTTTTATAACCGTGTGACATACGATTACTGACTTCCCGCCGACATGAAATTAAGGCAATAAAAAACCAGACTGTCTCAGACAATCTGGCTGCTTACTCTGCAAGCAAATGATTATTGTATATTCTTGAGGAAGATCTCACGATAGGTTTCATTTTTAATGAAATTGAGCATCTCCATAAAAGTAAAATCTGCCGGATCTTTTCCTTCTGTTTCAAAATACTTTTTGATTGCATCAAGATCAACACATGCCGATTCCGGTTCCAGTGCGATCTGATCAAAATCCTGTCCGGATTTAATCATCGGAAAAATGTGAAGCAGATTTCCTCCGTAAACAGCGAATTTCTTATCCTGTGAAGCTTCAATTAAATCATAAAGAACAGCCTGAGCTTCCCTTTCAGACATTGCCATAGTTTATTTCCTCCTTTAAAGAACATTTATACCTTATGATATTACCGTATTTCAAAGCATTGGTCAAGTCAGACACCGAAACATTTACGTAATGCATGACATCGCATTTTAATCGCTTCAGACGGCAATCTGAGCGTTATTGGAAAGCAATTCCCGATTCTTTTCATCCGAATCCGGTGAATCACTTCCTTCTGCCGCTCATTCCGGTATAAAACATAATGATAAACGAATAAAAAAACCGCCTGATAAATCAGGCGGCTGTGTGGTGCTCAGACTCGGAATTGAACCAAGGACACGGGGATTTTCAGTCCCCTGCTCTACCTACTGAGCTATCTGAGCATATAATAAATTTGGTGGGCCACCGGGGGCTTGAACCCAGGACCTGCCGGTTATGAGCCGGATGCTCTGACCAACTGAGCTAGTGGCCCACAATTAAGGAAATGGTCGGGGTGGCAGGATTTGAACCCGCGGCCCACTGGTCCCAAACCAGTTGCGCTACCAAACTGCGCTACACCCCGCTATTCTTAATTCCGACTTTTTTCGACAACGACAATATATTAAAACATAAACCAATCTTTGTCAAGCTATATCAAACATTTTCAATGTATTAATTCTAATACTTAAAATTCAGAGAACCGGCGCCATCGAACCACAACAGAGGGTTTCTGTCGTGCCATTAGCGCCGGTCGTAATCATCAAAAAACATGTTTTACGGGCTTTTTGCCTGTTTTGAGTTATGGTATTTCAAAATGCTGATAATCGCTTGTATTACTCCAGTTTCCGCCCCAGGAAAAGCCGTGATTGGTAAAGACTCTGTAAGCAGTACCAGTCCTGGTGATCGCATGCTCTCCAGTTCTGGAATCCGCATACTTCTGACAGCTCTGCTCATGATCAATGGCTCTTCCATTTGTCGTCTGCGGGTTCTCCAGCGGATTCAGATCAATCGCCCGGCCGCCGGCGTGGTTTGAAAGCTGCGAACTCCCCTGTATGGTTCTGTAATTGAA
Source organism: uncultured Eubacteriales bacterium (assembly GCA_900318155.1). Lineage (GTDB taxonomy): Bacteria > Bacillota > Clostridia > Peptostreptococcales > Anaerovoracaceae > Aminicella. Next base: position 258 of record ONJN01000251.1, on the reverse strand, counting down.
GCCGGACGTATTATCATCTTCCATCGAATACCAGTCTGCGGCGTTCCCCGCGTCAAAGCCCTGTCTTGCCTGTCCGTAATAGTCATCGATCAGACGCATTTTTCGGATCTGATACTTGTTTTTATACAATTCATAAAAAACCTGCCTGGTCCTTTCAGCGATCGATTTATTCACCATGATTTCACCAACCCGAACCGTCCCGTTAAAATCATAATAAAGGACCTTCACATACCGGAGATCCGCGAGAGGCATGCTTCC
>ONJN01000085.1 GCA_900318155.1 uncultured Eubacteriales bacterium | reverse complement strand
GCCATCGCGTCACCGGAAACCTTAAAGCAGCAGGCGCCATTGCGGCACCGAAAACCTTAAAGTGCAGGGCGGCGTCTTTGGGGAAAGAGTGACAATTCGCGGCTTGCAGTGAGACAGGCTGGAGACCATAAAACAGAAAACTTCGTAAATATATGATTATTCAGATGAGCCGGTTCCTGCCGCCGCTTCTTCATACCGTTTGATTTTGCCGGTCGTTGTTTTAACCATTTCCCGGTCGGTGGCGTTCAGGCGGAGGATCTGTTTATAGGCCGGCAGGGTGTCGTTAATCGCGTTAAGATCGGCGCGGATGATCTTTTCGATTTCCTGCGGGTCTTCAGTGCCGTAATGCTCTTTCATGTATTCTGGATCATAGACGATTCTGGCGCAGAGGGCAAGGTCTTTATTGTCACCGTTTTTGCGGCGTGGTTCGCCGATGACGATGTTTTCTTTGACGTATGGAAGGTCGGTGATCAGGATCTCGAGCTCTTCCGGGTAGACGTTTTTGCCGTTTTTCAGGACGATGACGTTTTTGGCGCGGCCGGTAATGAATACAAAGCCGTCTTTATCTACGCGGGCCAGATCCCCTGTATAGAACCAGCCGTCCCGGATTGCCTTTGCGTTTGCTTCCGGATCTTTATAGTAACCCTTCATGACGCTCGGTGAGCGGGTGATGATTTCACCGATGCCGTTTTCATCGGGATCGGCGATGGCGGCCTCAATGCCGTACATGGCGAAGCCGATTGATCCGGGCCGGAGCGTCGCGGCGTTTTCCCCGAGAACGACCGGTGAGGTTTCTGTCAGTCCGTATCCCTGTACAATGGTAATGCCGATGTCGTTAAAACCTTTGATAACTCCCGGATCGAGCGGGGACGCGCCGCTGATAATATAGGTAAGTTTTCCGCCAAGCGGCTCGAGGATGTCTTTGAAGAGTTTCCGTCTCACATCGATGTGGAACTTTCGGAGGAGCTTCGCGATACGTACGCCGCGCCTGAAGCTGGCCATTTTTCCCTGTTTTTCAATTTGCTGCATGATTCGTTTGTACATCGCCTCGATCAGAAGAGGAACGCAGACAAACTTGGTCACCCGGTATTCGGCCATGTTTTTCTGGATGTATTTCAGTCCGTCACAGAAAACCGAAGTTACACCGCAGGCGAGCATTAGGGCCTGGCCGGTGGAACCAAAGGTATGGTGATACGGCAGAAAAGCCATGTTCACGTCACCGTGTTCGATCGGTTCCGTGCGCTGCATAACGTAAACGTTGTAAAGAATATTATGCTGTGTCAGCATAACAGTTTTGGCGAGGCTGCTTGTGCCGGAGGTAAACAGCAGGATGGTGACATCGTCCGGGTCGATCGGGAGATTCGGATATCTCTTGTCACCAGATTCAAATGCCGCGCGGCCTTCTTCCAGAAGTTCGGCAATGTCAGGAAACCCGTCGAGCTGCGTCATGCAGATATATTCAGTAATGAGAGTTTCTTCCTGTTTCAGACGGTCTGCAAGATCAGCGTGCGCTTTGTCGAAGATAAGGATTTCGGCATCGATGTGTTTAAGTGAAGAAATTGCCTCTTCGGAAGGAAGTCCTTTGTCGAGGGGAACGCTGATTCCGATGCCGCAAAGAGTGGTCAGATAGCTCAGATACCACTCGTAGCTGTTGTTTCCGATAATGGCGATGCGTTTTCCGAGGTACCCGCGGTTCAGCATGGCGGTGCCCAGATAGTTTACATGATCGAGCAGTTCAGGGTAGGTAATGTGTTCATATACTGCCGGGTCTTTGCGTCCGGCACCTTTGTGCTTAATGATGAAGGCGTCGGTATCTATATACTGCATAGCGCAGTAGTTCAGCATTTCCCGGAAATCGCGGTGCTCTGTACCGTCGTAAAGCGGTCTGAGCTGTTTAAGATCAATTTTATTCATTATATATCTCCAAATAAGTATTCGGCAGAAACCTTCAGAATTCTGCTGCAGGTTTTTAAGACGGAGACGGCTGTCGGCCACCATGAGACGGACCGTTGCGGTCACTGCGGGAGACCTGCGCTGCAAACCAAAGATTCGGGTTAAAGCGTCCAGGCTTCGGGAGTACCCGCGTGTCGCGGCCGATGCGAACGCCTGTTATACAAAACAGTCATGTTGTTAAATTTTATCATTTCAGCAGATGTACGTCAAAAGGAATTCGATGACGACTGTTTGTGTTTTCTCCTTGCAAAAGTCCGGCGATTGTGTAAAATGGATAGTGGGGTAAAATGTATTGCAGAGAATTACAGGATTAGTAAGAAAGTTGAGGGGGAGTTATATATGGCTATGAGTAAATTCGGCCTGATCGGCGGACATTTGAAACACAGTTTTTCAAAAGAAATACATAAAAGATTCGGCAATTATGAATACGATCTTCTGGAGACCACAGAAGATCAGCTTTACGACCGGATTCATTCCAGTGAATATGCCGGCTTCAATGTGACAATCCCGTATAAAAAGACAGCTATGGGAATGTGCGATGAGATTTCCGAGGAAGTCATGAAGATCGGCAGTGTGAATACGATCGTAAAAAGAGAAGGCGTTATCAAGGGCTATAATACCGATTATTACGGTTTTGCATACCTTTTGAAAAGAAATGAGATTGATGTAACCGGCAGAAAGTGCCTGGTGCTCGGTTCCGGCGGCGCGTCGGTCACCGTGCAGGCGTACCTGAAGGACCACAAGGCGTCTGAAATCATCGTCGTTTCCAGAACAGGGGAAAATAATTACGATAATATTTATGAGAAACATACAGACAGTGAGATTATCATTAATACGACCCCGGTCGGGATGTATCCGGATAACGGGAAGACGCTGATCAGTGTAGATAAGTTTCCGGCTCTTGTTGGTGCGGTCGACGTTATTTACAATCCTAATAAAACAAAGTTTATTCTGGATGCATTGTCAAATGGCATCACGGCCTGCGGCGGTCTGTCCATGCTGGTGGCACAGGCCAAGGCAGCCAGCGAGCTTTTCCAGAATAAGACGATCGACGACGATGAAGTAGATATCGCGATCGAGGAAATCCGAAGCGAGACTTTGAATTATGTACTTATCGGGATGCCTGGCGCCGGGAAGACCTATCTCGGCCGCAAGATGGCGGAGCGGGTCGGCAGAGATTTTTACGACTTAGATGATTTGATCGTTGAAAAAGAGGGCCGTTCAATTCCGGAAATTTTCGCGACAGATGGCGAAGAATATTTCAGAAATGTAGAGACAGAGCTTCTCAAGGAGGTCTGCAAGAAAAACGGGATTGTGCTCGCGTGCGGAGGCGGCGTTGTCAAAAGGCAGGTCAACTACAGTATCGTTAAGCAGAACGGCCGCATCATCTGGGTAAAGAGAGATCTGGATAAACTGGAGACGGAGGGCCGTCCTATCAGCCAGAAGAAGAGCGTGTATGAAATTTTTGAAGAAAGAAAAGACGCTTATGAATACTGGAGCGATTATTTCATCGATAATAATCAGGATTTTAATTAGATTTTGCTGAACTTGATATCAGATAATACACCGTCCGGACAGAACCTGTCCGGATGGTTGTTTTGATTGAGGAATAGTATATGAAATTATTTGCAATCAGTGATTTGCATTTGTCGTTTGATGACCGGATCGGAAAGCCGATGGCGGTTTTCGGGCGGGACTGGGATGATCACGCGGAGCGGCTGAAAGAGAAATGGGATGAGTTAATCGGCCCTGAGGACATTGTGATTATTCCCGGTGATATTTCCTGGGGGCTCAGACTGGATGAGGCAGCGGCGGACCTGGAATGGATCGGAGACCGGCCCGGAACCAAGATCCTGATAAAGGGAAATCACGATCCCTGGTGGGTGACCATCGGGAAACTGAACCGGGAGTTCGGCAGCGAACAGATGATTTTTCTGCAGAATAAAGCCTGGGAGGTCCGCGGGACCGGTGTTTATCTCTGCGGAACCCGCGGCTGGGTCTGCCCGGGACCGGCGGATTTTACGGAGCACGACAGGAAAATCTATAACCGGGAAGTCGGACGACTGGAGCTTTCTTTGAAGGATGCGGTTTCTGCCGGCGCCAGGGAGATTATCGCGGCGCTGCATTATCCACCGACCAATGAGATGCAGCAGGGTTCCGGATTCACGACTCTGCTGTCGTCCTATGGCGTGCGGACGTGTGTATACGGACATCTGCACGGAAAGCTGAATTTTGCCCGCGGGATGAAAGGAATCTACAATGGCGTTGAGTATAAGCTGGTGTCACTCGATTACCTGAAGTGCACGCCGCTGCTGCTCAGGGAGTTTTAGACAAAGGTGTATGTAATTGCCGCCGGCGGGGCGGCGGAATGGAGATTGTCATGAAAAGAGTGATCTTGATTGTTATGGACAGTGTCGGCATCGGCGCGGAACCGGATGCCGAAAAATACGGGGACGCCGGAACGGATACATTTCTGCATGCGGCGGAAAACACGACGGGTTTTGCCGTACCGAATCTGATTTCGCTCGGTATGGGGAACATTGAAGGCGCGGCCTGCGGCCGATGGCGAACAGACCCTGCCGGAATCCAGGGCGCATTCGGACGGATGCGTGAACTCTCAGCCGGTAAGGACACGATCACAGGGCACTGGGAAATCGCGGGGATTCAGACGCAGACCCCGTTTAAAACCTATCCGGACGGTTTTCCGAAGGAGTTTTTGGATAAATTCCGGGAGGAGACCGGCCTGGAGTGCCTGGGCAACTACCCGGCGTCCGGTACGGAGATCATTGAAGAACTCGGACCGGAACATGAGAAAACCGGCAAACCGATCGTCTATACCTCAGCGGACAGCGTGTTCCAGATCGCGGCCAACACGGCCGTCATCCCGCTTGAGCGGCTGTACGAGATCTGCCAGACAGCGCGGAATATGCTGCAGGGTGAATGGGCCTGCGGCCGCGTGATCGCCAGACCGTACATTATAAAAGACGGAAAGCGGATCCGCACGAGTGAACGGCATGATTACGCCGTATCTCCGCCGGAGGAAACACTCCTTGACAAAGTCAGCGCTGCGGGGCTGCCTGTCTGCGCGATCGGCAAGATCCATGACATTTTCAACGGACGGGGCATAACCGAGTCGCTCCACACCGAAAACAATATGGACGGCGTCGACAAAACGCTGGCCGCTATGAAAACGGTTCGCGGTGGTCTCATCTTCACCAACCTGGTCGACTTTGACTCTTTGTACGGTCACAGAAGAAACCCGGAGGGCTACGGCCGGGCTCTGATGGAATTTGACGCGAGGATTCCGGAAATCCGGGCGGCCATGGAAGAAGAGGATATCCTGATCCTGACCGCGGATCATGGCACCGATCCGATGCACCACGGTTTCGACCATACACGTGAATACGTTCCGGTCCTGGTCTCGGGCGCCGGCATTAAACGCGGCATCGATCTGGGTACCCGGGCGTCCTTTGCAGACTGCGGACAGACGATTGCGGACTACCTGGGTGTTGAGAGGACCGTAATCGGCGAAAGTTTTCTGAAAGGGATCATAAAGAGAGATTAAAAAAAACATAATGTAGTGGCAGACCTGACACTACCAATCATAAAGAGGGGATAATCGCATGAAGATGCAGAATATAATCGTGAAGAAAAGAGACGGAAAAGAACTCGACCGATCGGAGATCGGCTTCTTTGTCAATGGTTACAGCGACGGACGGATTCCTGATTATCAGGCGGCCGCGTTTCTGATGGCGGTCTGGTTCAGGGGAATGAACAGTCGTGAAACGTCCGATCTGACAAACGCGATGATGAACTCCGGGGATGTCGCGGATCTGAAAGAAATCAAAGGAATAAAAGTCGATAAACACTCGACGGGGGGTGTCGGGGACAAAACGTCGCTGATCGCCTGCCCGATCGTAGCCGCGTGTGGTGTGCCGGTCGCCAAGATGAGCGGACGCGGACTCGGTTTCACCGGGGGCACGATCGATAAACTGGCATCGATTCCGGGCTTTCGTACTACACTCGGGCGGGACGAATTTGTTGCCCAGGTTAACGAAGAGGGCATC
>ONJN01000026.1 GCA_900318155.1 uncultured Eubacteriales bacterium | reverse complement strand
AGCGAACTGGAGATCATGGATCGCGAATACCGCGTGCCTTTCATGATCTGGGCGAATTATGACATTCAGGAAAAGCAGAACGAACAGATCAGCACCAACTATCTCGGGCCTTACCTGCTGAACGCGCTGAATCTGAAAATGACCGGCTACGATAAATATCTGCTGGATCTGAGGAAACAGGTTCCGGTATTCTGTGCCGTCGATTATATCGGATCGGACGGAGTCCTGTATGACACGACAAAGACCTCAAAATACACCAAATACCTGACTCAGTACAACGTTCTGCAATACAATAATGCGGTCGACACCAAACACAGACTGAAGGATTTCTTTACTCTGAAATAAAAAAGAACCGAAAAAATTTAAACAGGGGGTTGCGGCTGACAGACTGCGGCCCCCTTTATTCGTTGCGAACCGGGTTTAGAAAGATGTCATGAAGGAGTTATTATGTACAAAGGAATCATCGATCATATAGAATGGGAACGCGTCCATCTGACGCTGTCAGGCACCCTTACTGAAATCCGAAGTGAAGAAGAAAAAGAGGATCTGATACGCCTCAGAGAATTCGCTATCGACGTTAAAAATATGGATAAATACAACTACAATAAAACCAGGTATCCTGAGTGGCTGAAAAAAATAATCGGTCCTTCCTATGACTTCGAAAAGCCTTACTTTTTCTTAAGAACAGCCTATTACGCGAGCATTTATCCGATTGACGCCGAACTTGATCAGGACGGACACTTTTCTATCCATTTTAATATCACCAACTTCCGGGACAGAAAAGAAATACCGAACGGACAGTTTCAGATCTCCGTCTTTCATCGGGGGATCGATTTTGCGCTGGTCGCGTCCGCCGACGTCGCCGCCAGCGTGTTCGAACTCTCCCGTCCTCACATTTTCAATAAAAACACAGAATGCTACGTCGTTTCGTTTTCGACGACGCCGAATGAAATGGATCCGGTTTTAAACCTCAGTTCATTCCGCTTTAAAAGAAAGCGTAAGCGTCCATTTGATCTGAAAAGAATATTCCGCGAGACACGGGACACCATCATTAAGTTTATGATCCGGCGCTACTACGCCGTCATGTATTACCTCGTACCGAAACGCGGCAAACGGATTCTGATCGCCACCGAGGCCCGTGGAAATCTCCAGGGCAACCTGGAAGCGATCTATAACGGCATCATTCGCCGCGGACTTGACAAAAAATTCAAGATCCTGACCTCATTCCGCAAGGCCGCTGGCGGTCACGGAAGCCGGGCCTCCTGGGTCAAAGTCATCACCGATGTCGCCATTTCCGATATCATCCTGATCGATGACTTCGCGCCGTTTCTGAACTGGCTGAAACTGAAGCCGAAAAACAAGCTGATCCAGGTATGGCACGCCGGCGTCGGATTCAAATCCGTCGGATTCTGCCGTTTCGGCGGCAAAGGAACCCCGGCGCTTGATCTGGGACACCGCCAGTACACCTATGCGATCACGGCTTCTTCCGTATTAAAAAGTGTCTATTCGGAAGTGTTCGGGATCGAAGAATCCGCCGTCATCCCGACCGGACTCCCCCGCATCGATGAACTGCTGCAGGAAGGCAGCCAGGAAGCCTTTGTCAAAGAGTTTTATGAAGAATATCCGGAGCTTGAAAACAAGAAGATCATCCTGTTCGCGCCGACCTTCCGCGGCAGCGGACAAAGGACAGCGCACTACCCTTATTCGCTGCTGGACATGAAAAGAATCTACGATTTCTGCGGCGATGAGTACGTCTTCATGTTTAAAATGCACCCGTTTATTGATGAAAAACCACCGATACCAGATGAGTATAAAGACCGGATCATCGATTTTTCAGCATTCCCGAATGTCAACGACCTGCTGAGAGTGACAGATCTGATGATTACCGACTATTCCTCGGTCATTTATGAATACGCCCTGTTCAGAAAACCGATGCTGTTCTTCGCCTTTGATAAAACTGAATACGCGGCGGCGCGCGGTTTCCATCACGATTACGATTCCTTCTGTCCGGGAAAAGTCTGTCAGACATTTGATGAAATGGAAATGGCGATCATTAACCGTGATTTTGAGGTCGAAAAAGTCGATCAGTTTATCAGGGATTATTTTGACTATCTTGACGCTGATTCAACCGACCGGTTTATTGACTGGATCCTGCTGGGCGGGCTCGATCATACAGAACAAGGCGCGAAAAACCAGAATTAACCGGATCCTGCCGGCCGGATCAGGCCTCTGAACCGGGGATACTCCGGGACTAATCCCGGGATAATCCGGGACTAACCCCGGCTCCCGCCGCCGAACCGGATCCGGACAGCCGTACCGGAGCCACAAGGAGAACAGTATTTATGAACAGACAAAGATTCAGAAAAATGGTTATCAAGGGAATCCGCCAGTTCGGCGATCCCTATTATCAGGGTTTTGCCGCGCAGATCGCGTTTTTTATCATGCTGTCGCTGGTTCCGACCTTCATTCTGGCCGGACAGCTCCTGTCGTATCTGGATATTTCCATCGTGAGCGTGCTGTCATCCTGGATCGACCGGTCCCATACCGGAAACCTGCAGAGCAACATTCTTGATAACCTTCAGGATATTATAACCAGCCTCAGCGGGAAAAATATCAAAGGGAAACAAACCAGTTCTCCTCTGATGAACGATATCATCCTGATCGCTCTGGCTTTATGGTCCGCGTCCAGAGCGCAGTTTGCGCTGATGAGAATCGCGAATTACACGTACTCGGAAGGGCGGACAACGGGGAACTTCTTCAAAGAGCGCTGGCGCTCACTCGGAACAATGTTTCTGACCGTCTGCACGCTGGCCTTTGTCGTCATCGTCCTCGTTTACGGCAAAGTGTTTCTGACCTTTATATTCCAGGGGTTATTCAAAGGTACCGTTAAGCCGCCGTTCATCACAAAGCTCTGGATGATCCTGCGCTGGCCGCTGGCCGCCGTCCTGTACTTTTTCATCGTCCTGTACGATTATTACGTGCTGCCGATCCAGAAGATGCCGCTGAAAGACCACGTTCCGGGCAGTCTCGCCGCCGCGGCCGCAATGGTAATCATTACGGTTTTCTACTCGGTTTATGTTCAGCTTCTCGCGAACTACACGCTGATCTATTCATCCATGGCTTCGATCGTCGCGCTGCTGTTCTGGTTTTACTTTTTATCGTGGGTCCTCGTGCTGGGCATCCTCTTCAACAAAGTATGGCTGGATACGCGTCCCCCGGACCGCCCGTGGAAAATGATCACCACAAGATAAAATGCAAAAGCCGCCCTTCTCTTCAGCTTCACTGCTGAAAGAAAGGCGGTTTTTAGCTTCTGTATCCGGCAACGTTTTTAACACTGTATCCGGCAGCGTGTTCGGCGCCTTTTTCAAGGCCGCGGATTCTGTCCGTTATTCCTTAACGATTTCCTTTGCCGTCACAATTGACATATACCGGCTTCCGTCCGGCTCAGAATAAAACGCTTCCCCGCGCCGGTTAAAACGTCTGAAACTGGAATACCCTTCCTCCGGATCATCCGGGTTCGTGTTCGCAACCAGGAACTTTTTGATCGCGTCATTCACATTTTCCGCTTCAACAACGCCAATTTTTGCATCTTTGACCCCAAGGTCTTCAATAGTTTCGAAAATCTGAAAAGTTTTCATATTTTTCCCTCACATTTAAAATCTAGTACTACTGTTTATATAATACGGGTAACGCCGTATATCCGTCATGCTTTAACAAAAATCTATAAGATACAGCAGACCGGTTTTCCTCCCGTCCTGACTTAACCAAAGAAATCAAATTCATCTGCCGCAAAGGCGATTTCTATCTGAAATTCATTACGTGATACAACCAGTCCGTCCGCGTCCGCAATTACGAGATAATAGATTTCCTTATTATCATATTTCATCGACTTCAGATTGAAACTGCATCGGAATGTCCGTTCCTGACCGTTGTCACTTGTCTTGTCCGCGATGATCTTCGCAATATCGCTGATCTTCCGGCCGCTTTTGTCCGTGAAGTAAACCTGATACGCCGCCGCTTCACGATTATCACCAACTGCTTCAGTCTGATAGAAGTTCAGTGAAAAATTCATATTGCTGACTTTATGTGTCGCCGACAAAAGGCTGACTTCAACCGGTTTGGTATCGTACTTTTTTCGGTTTTTCCGATACTGTTTGCTTTGATTCCTCAGAAAATGATAATCGATCACCGGAACCACCATTTCCTGCAGACTGATTCCGCCATGGACAAAGTT
>ONJN01000248.1 GCA_900318155.1 uncultured Eubacteriales bacterium | reverse complement strand
GCAAAATACGGACAATACCGCAGAGGACGATAACGGAAATAAAGTTCGGCATATAGAGCACGAGCTGAATCTTCTGTTTTGTCTTGGAGCTGAGAATGCGGTTAAGCAAAAATGCAAGCAGGATCGGTGCCGGGAAGCCCCACAAGAGACCGAATACACTCAGCTTCAGGGTGTTTACAAGATACCGCATGAAGTCCGGTGACGACAGGAAACGTTGGAAATGTTCAAATCCAACCCATTCACTGCCGAAAATCCCTCGGATGGGGTTGTATTCCGTGAAAGCGATCGCGATACCGCCCATGGGGATGTAGCGGAAGATGATCGTCAGCAGGAACGCCGGCAGCATGAAGATCACATATAGCTGCCAATGCTGCCGCACATAAACTAACGTGTTGTGCAATTTGGAATTTCCGTCGCTTCCGGCTGCAGCGGATTCCGATGTTTTTTTCATTGATTTACCTCCCTTCCTCAAGTAAATACATGGTGCAAAAAGAGATCTTGATGTGTGCGCACACTAATCAAAATTGTGCATTAGCACCCTTGATAGTGAAATTGTAATCTTTGCACTATGATATGTCAATTCGTTTTGTGTGCGTTTACATCTTTTTAGCAATTGCAATGAAATAGCGCCATTGTTTTTGTGGTTTTAGCAGTTGCAATGTTGAAAACGTCGAAACCCCGGTATTTACATTTGCACACATTGATAAGTGACATTTTTTTGACCCATTCCCTTTTATCATGGTATAATTGCAAGATAGAGTATTATATAATGCATCATTTTCGGGAATTATGAGAATTCTGAGGAGTGCGAAATGAAGAGAGTAACTTTACAGGACATTGCCGATGAACTCGGCATCTCCCGCAACACGGTATCCAAAGCCATTAATAATTCCGACGGCATTGCGGCATCTACGCGCGATAAGATCCTGCAGAAGGCTGTGGAGATGGGATACAAGCAATTCTCCTATGTCAATTCCATTCTGGGATCCGACGATATAAATTCTTTACCCGCGTCCCAGCAATATCAGGGAGAAATCGCACTGATGACCTCTGCTTTTTTGTCACAGTCGCACTTTGCCTCCACTATGCTGGATAAATTCCAACGCGAGATTTCACAGGCGGGCTATACGATGAATACTCATCGAGTCACAAAGGAAAATCTGCGTACTATGACATTCCCGTACACGTTCCGCAAGGATCTTGTGAAGGCTGTCATCTGCATTGAGATGTTCGATTATGACTACGACAACATGATCTGCGAACTGGACATCCCGGTCCTCTTTGTGGACGGTCCTGTCAAGAGAGACGGCTATTCCCTTCCCGCCGATCAGCTTTATATGGACAACACGACTGAGATTACCCGTTTTGTCAATGTTATGCTCGCCGCGGGAAAAAAACGCATCGGATTCGTCGGAAACTATAATCACTGCCAGTCCTTTTACGAGCGCTACTCCGCGTTTCGGATGGCCATGCTGATGGCAGTGGTCCCGGTAGATGAGCGATACGTATTCTGCTACAACCGCGTCGAAGAGATCATCGAGTCGATTTCTGAGTTGGAAGAACTGCCGGATGTTTTTATCTGCGCCAACGATTTCATCGCTGGTGATCTGTTCCGCGGATTGTTCTCCATCGGAAAGATTGTGCCGGATGATGTGATGATACTTGGTTTTGACAATTCGCCTGAGTCGCGCATTATGCGTCCCTCTCTGAGCACGTTTCACATTCACACGCAGGTCATGGCTATCACTGCCATGCAGCTGCTCATTTCCCGCAGAAATGAGCCCTCGCTGGACGTACGTGTCGTCCATACCGAAACGGAACTGATCTTACGCGATTCGACCCGACTGAATTGAGAGGACTATTACCATGAGGTTTTTTTCTTATGAAAGCAGATTCAGCCAGCTTCTGATGAAACTGAGCTGCAGTTGTCTTCTGAATATACTGTGGTTTATCTGCTCTTTGCCCATTTTCACCATTGGCGCCTCCACGACAGCGCTTTACTACGCGTGCCTGAAGGTCATCCGCGACGAGGAGTCCCATGCGGCAACGATGTTCTTCCGCTCTTTTAAAGAGAATTTCAAGCAGGCGACGCAGCTTTGGCTGATCCTTCTTGGCGCGGGCTTGTTCCTGGGCGCTGACGGATACATCCTCTATCATCTGCGCAAAAGTTCAACGGGTGTCATGGCGGTGATCTGGACGCTGATCCTGGCATTGGTGATCGCGGCATCGGTCCTGTATGTGATCGTACTTTTATACGTCTTTCCCCTCCTGGCCAGCGTACACAACACCAACGCCAACATGCTCAAAAACTCTTTCCTGATCGGCACGCACTATCTCTTCGCTACAATTCTGGTTTTCGCTGTCCACTTTGCAATGTTTTTTGCTGTGGTCGCAGTGTTTACACCGCTGATCATATTCGGAGAGGGGCTGTGCGCAATGGTCAGCGCCTGGATCCTCAACAGCCTTTTGATCGCCGTTTCCGGCACGCCGGAAGATTATATGGAGGACGATTCGGAAGAAATCCCGGAGGAACTGCCGGAGAATACACCTGACAGCATCCCGGAAAACCATTTTGAGGAGAATATCTGATGGTCAAATTGTCTGAAAAAGAAAAAGCCGCCCATAAGGCGGCTTTTCAAGCGATGAGCCCGGCCGAAAAGGCTGAGCATATT
>ONJN01000146.1 GCA_900318155.1 uncultured Eubacteriales bacterium | reverse complement strand
TCGTATGCCTCCATAGCCTTGGTATTGATCCACATCATGTGACCGCTGGAGCTTTGATTGATCATGGGCTTATCCGGACATATCTCATCCAGCTGCTTCGCATTAAGCTGATACAACAAATCATCAGACCAGCCTGAACCTACTATGTGAGGCTTATCCTGATTCTCTTCCACATACTTCTTAAGAATTGCCACATAATCCTCAGGTGTCTTGCCTTCCAGCAGATTCGCCCTGCCAAGCATGTTATTTCCCGCGAAGCCGGGATGGCAGTGAGCCTCCAGAAAGCCCGGATAAATAGAATTATTTCCATAATCCAGGATCGTGGTCTTATCATCCTGAAGCTTCATCGCGGTCTCCCTGCTGCCGACATAGATGATTTTTTCGTCAGCCACTGCTATAGCTTCAGCATAGGGCTTGAACTCATCCATTGTGATGACATTTCCGAGAATAATTGTTTCTGCTTTCATGATGGTCTCCTTTCGATAATGCATTGTTTTTTATTGCATGTTTCAGGCAAGCCTTTCAGCTGCACAATCGTCTCCGTTGCCGGGGCGGCAGAGCATTTCTTCATCGGTAAGCTGCTTTCCCTGCCAATAATGATCCCCCGGATTTTAATATGACTATTATATGATGATGTTGGGGTCAATTAAAAGGTTAAGCCTCAGACTCCTTTATTAGCACCTTGAAAAAATACACATATTTTTCAGTAAACTGATTGTTGTAGACGAAAAATGGCTAACCTATACATACCGTGCGTCTCTGTTCCACGCTTCTTTCAGACTAGCAACGGATTTTGGGCATAGTTTCCCGTTCCTCTATGGTAGGTCAGCAGTTTCTTTACGTTCAATGCAGCCACCTTGCAGCCAAAGAAGAATCCTGTTTTAGTAAGTCCTCGTACCAGCATCCGATCCGCATGATAAATGCGGCGTAGAATTGAAGGAACTGTTTCTACTCCATTCCGGATTCTGGCAAAAAGTTTGAACTGTTCCGTACCCTGCATTCGTTTTGACCTTGCGCGATTTTGGGCACTGCTGGATATGTTCAGGGAACATACCTTCTTGTGCACCTTTACATGGCACTCTTCTTTGTGAGGACAGCTAAGGCAGACATCGCGTGGAAAGGAAACGTACAAGTAATGACTTCCCTGTGAACAGCTTTTCGGAGCATGGCCAGCCGGACATTTTAATACCCGGGTACCGGCCTCGTTCAACTCGAAGTCAGCATAGATATCCGTTACCTCTCTGCCCGTAACATCTGTGGTTACTAAGGATATATTGTTCTCACGAGCAAGATCCTGGTTATCTTTTCCACAATAAGCCCCATCGGCCACTATCGTCGACGGCTCTTCCGAGGCTCCGTTGCGCTTTATGCTGTCTTTGAAAAAACTACTGTCGGAATAGATATTCTTCTCAACCTGATAATCCGTGACAACAGAACCATTTGCCCCTACTGATTCCTCAAGGTTCGCAGCATACCCGCGGTAGTCCTTTCCGGCTTTTGTCCGGAAAGTTGCATCTGGATCGGATGGATTCTGCATAATGGAAGAAGTCATTCCGCCATCCTCCTTTTCACGGAGTCGACGGTTCCCTTCTTCCACGACTGTTTGTTCAGAAAGACATCTGACGAGAAGCTGGTATTCCGTTATGTCATCGAATTCGTCGCCGTTTTTTAACAATCGGTCAGCATCGTCAAGAATGACTTTTGCCCGGTCGATTGTTTCTTCGCTGTTGTTGTAGTAAAAGACCTGGTTGTAATCTTTCGGATTATAGTAATGTTCCAAGCCTGCAAGCAAATCATCTCTTCCAAGTTTATGGAGATAAGTTACAAACTTTGCAACACATGTGTAGAGCAATTCTATACGGCTGAGATTTCGAATGTTTGCTTCGATCATCATAGAATCCATACGGCGGATTCTCGGAGTGATCCCCATCATCTTGGCAATCTTTTTACTAAGGTCTGCTACACAGTCATGAAAGAGATCTACGTTGTTCAAAGTTTCGTAGTCATAACATCTCTTTCGAAACCGGGAAAGGGATTTATCACTGAGTGGCTGTTCATCGAGGCTGGTGGTGTGCAAGGCGTACTGGTATCGCGGATCAAGCATCAGGTTTTCAACCACCTCGTCATCTGAGATCTGAAACATCTCTTTGATGATCATTGCGCCAACAATTACATTAACCGGGGTGTTAAATCTGGATTGAGCACGGTCAGAATAAAGCACCCGGAATCTTTCTTCATCGATTGCGGGAAAAACCTCTTCAGCAAATACTTTTGCCCAAGAGTTTTCCAGTGCTTTTCTCTCTCTGGCGGTAAGGTTATATAATGTATCAGAAAAAGAATACTGTTGTGAGGAATTCATTCGAAAAGCCATTGCTCTGATCACCTTTCTGGTTATATTATAATTATACCAAAAACGGCTACGTTTTACTGTAATATGTGTATTTTTCAAGGTACCAACACGGGTCTATTTGACCCCAACATCATAAAATTTAGATTTTTACAATTTTTGTTTACAATACCAGTAATACCAGTCCCCGTACCATTCTCCAGATTAAAACTGCTTAGGTCAAGACTTTCAAG
>ONJN01000028.1 GCA_900318155.1 uncultured Eubacteriales bacterium | reverse complement strand
CTCTGGCTTGTTTGCATAAAAAAAGCCAGTCACCAGACAGGCCGGAATTTGGGGCTGCCACACTTTCTTTGTGCGACAGCCCCTTTTCAATCACAGGAAAACAAGCGGTATGTGGATGTGGCTCCGCTTAATATGACCACTCGCATAGTGAGAACAACACCAGGCGGGGACTTAAATGTTACAGCTCCGGAAAGAAAGGACGGTGAAAATTTTGTCAGCAAAAAAAACAAAAAGAACCAGCAAATTCATTTCTCTGATCCTGCGCCATAAACCAGAGGTCATCGGGATTACGCTGGATGAACATGGCTGGGCCAATGTGGATGAACTGATTGAAGGAATAAACAGAACGCAGCCGCTTACAAAGGAAGGGCTGGAGGAGATCGTTCGTACGGATGAAAAGCAGCGTTATTCTTTTAATGAAGACAAAACGCTTATCCGCGCCAATCAGGGCCATTCCATTCCGGTTGATGTGGAGCTTCCGGAAGTCCGGCCTCCGAAATACCTGTATCACGGAACCGGGGAAAAGTATGTCGCTTCGATTGACGAGCAGGGACTGATTCCAAAGTCCAGACTCTATGTGCATCTTTCCGGTGATGTTGAAAGCGCGATCAAAGTCGGAATTCGCCACGGAAAGCCGGTGGTGTACCGGATTCTGGCGGAACAGATGGCAGAGGCCGGAATGATTTTCTACAGATCGGTGAATGGCGTCTGGCTGACAAAGGTGGTTCCGGCAGAGTATCTGAGAAAAGAGGACTGAGTCCTGATTATGGCATATGTTGGTTTCTATACTGATAACATGGGAGGTGAGCACAGATGCCGTTTCAGATTATCCGAAATGATATAACAAAGGTAAAAGCGGACGCAATCGTGAATACGGCGAATCCAAGGCCGGTCATCGGCAGTGGAACGGACTTTGCCATTTATAAAGCAGCCGGCGACAAACGACTTCTGAAAGAACGTCAGAAGATCGGAAATATTGCGCCGGGACAGGCTGTTCATACGAAGGCTTTTCGTCTGGATGCAAAGTATGTCATCCACACGGTCAGCGCGGCGTGGATAGATGGTGATCACGGTGAGCGGGAGATTCTTCATGCCTGCTATGAGAATTCCTTAAAAAAAGCATCGGAATTGTCGTGTAAGAGCATTGCGTTTCCGATGATTGCGACCGGTGTATATGGATTTCCCAAAGATGAAGCACTTCAGATAGCGTTGGCTGAAATCAATCGGTTTCTGCTTACACATGATATGAAGGTCATCCTTGTGGTCTTTGACCGGAAGGCGTTCGAACTGTCCGGGAAGCTTGTCGGTGATATTGAAGAATACATAGATGAGCATGGCACAAGTAAGCTGCGCGAAGAAGAATATGGCGGCGATTACGGAAATGAACAACTGATGAGTCAGCGAAGATATCTGGAATCTGTAATGATTCCGGGCGCATCGGGCGGAGCCTTTGAGAAAGAAGAAGCGGAACAGGATGAGTTTAAAGAAACAGAACATATCGGTGCTGTTTCTTCAGATATGGCAATATCGTCATTCCCGGATGTATCCGGAAAAAGTCTGGATGAAGTGCTGGGAAACACCGGAGATACTTTTCAGCAGCGTCTTTTTAAGCTGATTGATGAGAGCGGCATGGATGATGTGACAGTCTATAAAAAGGCGAACATCGACCGGAAAGTGTTTTCGCGGATTCGCTGTAAGGAGGATTACAAAAAGAGGTGATACTGATGAGGTATATATTTTGTCCGTTGTGTGGGACGGAGCTGGAGCTGATTCCGGCGGGGGATGACGGAATGGTGCCGTACTGCGGGAAATGCGATAAGCGCTG
The DNA here is from genome assembly GCA_900318155.1 of uncultured Eubacteriales bacterium. GTDB lineage: Bacteria > Bacillota > Clostridia > Peptostreptococcales > Anaerovoracaceae > Aminicella. Next base: position 7,576 of record ONJN01000028.1, on the reverse strand, counting down.
GTTCGATACGTTTCAAAGCTCGGTGATCGTTTTGACGTATAATGAGTTTAACGAGGTGGCGCTTGCCCGGCAGGGTTATTTGTCGCATAAATACGCGGTGATGACGTCCGGTTTTATTACTCCGGGGGAGACGGCGGAGACGACGGCGGTGCGGGAAGTACGGGAAGAACTGGGGCTTGAGATCGAGGAACTGGATTTTGCGGGCACGTTCTGGTTTAAGCCGCAGGAGATGCTGATGCACGCGTTCATCGGCTTTACGAGAAAAAAAGACTTTGTTTTGTCTGACGAGGTGGAGTCGGCGGAATGGATTCCGGTTCTGGAGGCGCCGAATGTGATGTTTCCGAGGAAGCCGGGAAATTTTATATATAATATGTACGACCAGTTGCTGGAAAAGCTGGGGCTGGCGTAAGGCGGACATGAGTCTGCTCTGAGGGCAGTTTCGGATTGCGGGTGTTTTGTCATAATAATCTGACAAATATCTGGTATTTGGTTTACTTTGACAAAAGGAGTGTTTTATGTGGTATATAATCTGGCCGATCGGTCTTACTGTTCTTTCTAATATTATTTATCAGATCTGCGCAAGGTGCGTCCCGGCTTCGGTGAATCCGCTGGCCTCGCTGACGGTCAGCTACGCGATCGCCGCCGTTTTTTCGGGCGTGCTTTATTATGCTATATACAGGAACGGGAATCTGATGTTGGAGTACAGCAAAATGAACTGGTCGTCCATCGTTCTTGGGCTTGTTATTGTCGGACTGGAGGTCGGTTTTATCTATGCTTTTCAGCACGGCTGGGAAGTCAGTACCGCGGCCATCGTACAAAGCTCATTCCTTGGAGTCGCGCTGATCTTTGTCGGGTATTTTTTATTCCATGAAGCGCTTACCTGGAACAAAATACTCGGCATCGTGATCTGTCTGATCGGACTGGCTTTTATCAACAAGTGATAATGGCCGGTTTTGTTTTATAATATAAAGCGCTTAATAGCGTTAGAAAATGTACAGAAAAGTATTTGACAATACAGGAAGGACAAAGGAAAATGACTGAAAATTGCAGTACCGGCACTCTGGACAAAGGAAAAACAGGCAGTTCCGGGACGCAGGATAGGAATAAGAAGACATACAATCCCGGCAATCCGGATAAAGAGACGCTGCTGCGGATGAACCGTTCGCACGCGTCTTTAAGAGGTTTTGCGCTGCCGTTCATCGACTGGGTTCCGGAAATGAGGATTCTGGATGTCGGATGTGGCGGCGGGGCAACGATTGCGGAGATGCTGGAGTTATCTGAAAATTCCCGTATCGACGGGGTTGATTATTCGCCGGTCAGCGTCGCCTGTTCGGAAGAAACCAATCGGAAATACCTGGGCGGCCGTGTGCGGATCTGTCTCGGCAATGTCATCGATCTGCCGTTTGAGGATGAAGTCTACGATCTGGTGACAACTGTGGAATCAACGTACTTTTGGCCGGATATGGACAAAGGATTCTCAGAGATTTTTCGTGTTCTGAAGAAAGGCGGTACAGCGGCGGTTATTAATGAGGGTTCGGATCCGGACGCGCACCCGAACTGGCCGAACCCGGACATCCGCATTATGATTTACCGGCCGGAAGAACTGACGGCGTTTATGAAAAAAGCCGGGTTCGAGAATATCCGTGTCAATCACGGTGACGGCGACGTGATTATGGTTCGTGGGGACAAGATAGAATAGCGGACTGAGGCAACTGGTGAGACCAGTTGTTCTGTACTGTTCGGAACGGGCGGAAAGAAAGATTCCGCCCGAGAGTAGAAACGAGGAGCACGATCCATTCCGGGATCGTGCTCCTCGCGTTAAGGGTGTATGAAATTGGTTATTGTTTGACATTTTGATTGTTTTTTCCGGCCTTCGGCAAACCGCCGGGAGAACCGGAATGGCTGTGTTAGTCGCTCATAGCGACGATCAGAGCTTCGGTGATCAGCGGATCCATATCGTATTCTCGGATGAGTTTTTCTTTGATCCCGATATTGCCCAGGCCTTCGCTGCGCCAGAAGGCGATCATGATGCGGGCAGCCTGTTCTCTTGTCATTTCCGGCATACGAGACGGCGGAATTGTGTGTCTGCCGATCCCTTTGCCGTTTGTATAAGTTCTGGATGTTCTGAGATGACGGATAAGATATATGATGAGTATGATCAGCAGGATCGTGAGTATCAGTGCGGGGATCATTCTCGCAACGTGAAAGCCCATGCCGATTCCGCTGCTCATTCCGGAACCACCTCCGAATTGGTGTCCGTGCATGCCACCGTCGATTCTGTTGCGGGCAATAACGTCTGTCAGTGTGTAATTCATTAAGATTCCTCCTTCAGTTGCAGCCGGCCCGGACGATTACTGCTGTCAGTTCAGATTTGGGCGTCGGCTTGTTTTATTCTGTAGTACTGTTTACATTTTCAGTGTAGGGCAGGAAAATAAACCAAAAATTAACCCGGAATAATTAATGTACAGTTTATTTTCAGGGAGTATTATCATGGTGAGCTTTTATGGTTAAACCGGATTTACGCGCCGATGTCAAACCAGATTAATGCGGAGCATTTCGGTTTCCTGAGCTAAAGGACTGACAGGAGAGAATTATGTTTCAGATACTGGTAGTAGAAGATGACCGGCACACGGCACATCTGATGAAAGAGGTTCTGAATGCTGCCGGGTATGAAGTATTTCAGGCCGGTGACGGCCTGGAAGCGCTGGAGGTTATGGATCATCAGCATGTGGACCTGATTTTGCTGGACATCATGATGCCGAACATGGACGGTTATGAATTTGTGGAGACGGTGCGCGAAAGCGGTGATATGATCCCGGTCCTGATGCTGACGGCAAAGGAACTTCGGCAGGACAAGATCCGTGGCTTTAAAAGCGGTGTGGATGACTACATGGTCAAGCCGGCTGATGAAGAAGAAATGTTGCTGCGTATCGGGGCGCTGCTGAGGCGGTCACGAATTGCAGCCGATCATATTTTGACGGTTGGTGAGGTATCACTGAATTACGATGCGTCGACTGTGACGTGGCGGGATCGGACAGAGACGATACCGAACAAAGAATTCCTGCTGCTTTTTAAGCTTTTGTCTTATCCGAATCGCACGTTTACACGGCTTCAACTGATGGACGAGATCTGGGGAATGGACTCGGAAACAGATGACAGAACGCTGAATGTTCATGTAAACCGGCTTCGTAAGCGCTTCAGCGGATGCGAAGATTTTGAGATTCGGGCGGTGCGGGGAGTCGGTTATAAAGCGGTGATCTGCGCTGGTGAGGGAGGCTCGTGATTTGTGATGAGGAATGTTATGGACAGTGATAAAGAAAGTATTACAGAGGATGTTTTTCCTGGAGACAGGAATGCGGTGTCGGAAAAAACAGATTTCCGGAGTGAATTTGGCTTAATGATTCTGCTGGTCGTTATCCTCGTACTGATTGTGGCGATGTCGATCTTCTTTGCCTTCTCCGGCACGCATTGGATGATGCATCGTGGACCGCACAGGCACGGTTTTATGGAGGATCCGGTGTTTTTCGGCTGGTTTCTGCGCTTTACTGTGCTGGCGGTGCTGATCGCCTTTGTTGTTATTCTGATCATGAGCCGTTTTATGCTGAAGCCGATTCATCGTCTGACGGCTGCGGCTGATCGGATCAGCCGGGGCGATTATACGGTGCGGGTACGGGAGAGCGGTCCGTCGGAGATCCGTCGCCTGAACCGGAGTTTTAATCATATGGCGGAAGAACTGGGCGGTGTGGAGATGCTGCGTTCGGATTTTATTAACAAATTCGCGCATGAGTTCAAGACGCCGATCGTTTCGATCCGGGGTTTTGCAAAGCTTCTGAAGAGGGAAGATCTTGAGCCGGGAAAGCGGCGGGAGTATCTGGACATCATTATTAAAGAGTCTGAGCGTCTCGCGGGGCTTTCCGGCAGCGTACTTCAGATGGCAAAGGTTGAAAAGCAGGTTATTTTATCGGAAGTTGCGTGGTTTAATGTGAGCGAACAGATTCGGCTGGTGATCGCGCAGATGATGGAAAAGTGGCAGCAGAAGGATGTGACGGTTTCGATGGAAACGGGGCCGCGGAACGGACCAGGAGAGCAGGAACTTCTGCTGACCGGAAACGAGGAGATGCTGCGCCAGGTTTGGATCAATATTCTGGACAACGCCTATAAATTTACACCGGCGCACGGCGAGATCCGTGTCTATATACATATAGAAGGAAATATTTTCACGGCGGATGTCTGGGACAGCGGTCCGCAAATCACGCCGGAAACGGCCGCTCGTATGTTCGATAAATTCTATCAGGGTGATTCTTCGCGCGCCACGGAAGGAAACGGGCTCGGTCTGGCGATCGCGAAGAAAATCGTTCATCTGCATGGCGGAGGAATCGGGGCGCTGCCGGTGCGTGACGGAGCGACAATCCGGATACAGCTGCCTGTTCGGAAATAATTTCTTCTATGCAGAAGGTTGTGCTTACGGTATGATAGATGTAAGCGACGGTGACATGCGGGAACGGCACTGTCATAATTGAAACGGGCACAGGCTATGACAGTATGTCTTACTTAAGAGGTGCTTTTTGATATGAGCGTCCGGCTGCCCGGGCGGACTTTGACGGAAAGGAAGTGGATTATGGGAGCAGAACCTGTTAAACAGTATTATCGGAACGTGGCGGACACACTGATCAGTAATCTTGAGAAGCGCCAGATGGAAGGCTATTATTGTGAAACGTCGGAAGAGGCAGTGAAGCTGGTTTTGTCGCTGATGCCTGCCGGCTCATCGGTCGGATGGGGAGGTTCGGAGACGCTGACGGAGTGCGGGTTGATGGACGCGTTGAAAAAGGCGGATCTGACAATCCTTGACCGGAAGGGGCCGACGACGGAGGAAGGTCAAAAGAAACGTTACGCCGAGATTTTCGGCGCAGATTTTTTTCTGATGGGAACCAATGCGATCACGCTGGACGGAGAGCTTGTGAATATTGATTCGCGTGGAAATCGTGTGAGTTATCTGTGCTACGGCCCGGAGAATGTAGTGATCGTGACTGGAATGAATAAGATCGTTTCCGACGTTGAGAGCGGGATCAGGCGGATTCACGATATTGCGGCTCCGCCGAATGCGGTGCGGCTGAACCGGAAGACACCGTGCGCGGTGACCGGAAGGTGTGGGAATTGTCTGACGCCGGACTGCCTTTGTTCGCAGACGGTTGTGACGCGGTTTTCATACGTGCCGGGGAGGATCAAGGTGGTTCTGATCGGGGAGACGCTGGGATACTGACAGATAATTGTTTAATATATTTGAGAGGTAAAAAATGTTGACTTTGGAAGAAGCAAAAAGAATCAATGATAATAATGTAACAGAAGAGCATCTCATTATTCACGCCAAGAATGTCAGTTACGCTATGGGCGCAATGGCGGAGCATTTTGGCGAAGATAAAGAACACTGGGAAGCGATCGGTTATCTGCATGACTACGATTATGAAAGATTCCCGGATGAGCATCTGCAGCACACGGAAAAAGAACTGCTCGCGGAGGGGGTTTCTGAAGAGGATGTGCGCGCGATTCTGAGTCATGGATACGGGCTGTGCAACGACATTAAACCGGAAACCAACCTGGAAAAAAGCCTGTTCGCGATCGATGAACTGACCGGCATCATTCAGGCAGCAGCGATCATGCGGCCGACCGGCATAACCGATATGAAGATAAAGAGTTTTATGAAGAAGTTCAAGAGCAAGAGTTTTGCGGCAAAATGTGACCGCGAGGTCATCCGGCAGGGATGTGAAATGCTGGGTATGGAAGTCCGCGACGTAGCGGAGATCTGTATCAATGGAATGAAGCTTCATGCGGAGGAACTTGGTCTGCTCGGTGAGGAAGCGCAGTAACAGACAGGGATTGTTATATGAAAAAGAATTATATTTACGCGCTTGTTACGGTGGTCATATGGGCGACCATGGCCACCGTTGTTAAAGTATTGATGGGCAATATGCCGGATCTGCAGGCACTGGGTATCGGCAGCCTGTTCGCGTTCGTTTTCCTTTTTATTATGAACGCCGCGACTGGTCGTTTAAAAGAAATGCGGAATTGTTCCCCGAAGGATATCGCGAAAATGGCCGGTCTGGGATTTCTCGGCCTTTTTCTTTATTCTTATTTATATTACTATGGAATCGGCACACTTACATCGCAGGAAGCGTGTATTCTGAACTATCTCTGGCCGATCATGCTGATGATTTTTTCATGCATTATTCTGAAGGAAAGCATTACCGTCCGTAAAGTGGCCGCAATGCTCAGTTCCTTTGTGGGCATTGTCGTTCTGACAACGGGTTCCGGCGGCACAGCGGGCGAAGGACGGATTGCCGGAATCGCCGCCTGCATCATCGGCGCTGCCTGTTACGGTCTCTTCTCCGTACTCAATAAAAAAGAGGACATGGATCAGAACCTCACGATGATGGTTATCTGGTTAACGACCGCCGTCTGCTCGTTTGCGGCGGGACTGCCGGCCGGCAACTGGATTCCGGTCCGTGGTTTCCAGTGGCTGGGACTGATCTGGCTGGGTGTCGTGGTCAACGCGGTTGCCTATCTTCTCTGGGCTTTGTCTCTCAGAGGTATTGAAAATACGGCAAAAATCGCAAATCTCGCTTATCTGACGCCGTTCCTTTCCGTAATGATATCTGCGGTTTTCCTGAAAGAAAGGATGCATGTTACTGCTGTTCTGGCACTGATTTTAATTGTCGGAGGCATCCTGATCCAGAGTATTCCGGCATCGGGGGACAAAGTCTCTTCCGGTGAAAGACCCGCGGAACAGGTTCCTGCGGACAGCAGAGCGGGATCATCAGAACCGGAGAATAAGAGAAAAGACTGACGTAGAAGACGTCATAAAAGCTGTGGAAGCGAGGGAGTATAGAGATGCGGCTGTTTATAGCAATCAGATTTTCAAAAGAAATCGACCGGGCGCTCCTGGATTGTATGGAAGGACTGAAAAGACAGGGCGTCAAAGGAAATTACACACCGGCGGAAAACCTACACCTTACGCTGGCGTTTATCGGAGAGACTGACCAGATTATTGAAGTGACTGACGCGATGAAATCGGTGGAATTTGATCCGTTTCCGATTGAAGTCGGCGGATTCGGGAATTTTGGGCGTCTGCTCTGGATCGGTGTGAAAAGCGAACCCGCGCTGCGGAAATATGTGAAGCAACTGAGGAAGGCGCTGGAAGGGCGCGGGATTTCCTTTGACCGAAAGAAATTCAAAGAGCACATCACAATCGTACGGAGAGCGCAGGCAAGCGGTTCCATTATTGTTCCGGAGATTCATGCCGGCATGACTGTGCGAAGGATTTCACTGATGAAATCGGCGCGGATCAATGGCCGGATGGTCTACACGGAAATGTTTGCCACAGAGGGGAGAATCCATGTCTAATGAGCGGCAGGCTGGTTTGAAAAATGTATTCACGTAGAAGTATACATTAAAAAATACATGCTAATACATATCACCCTTATGAGTAAAAATACGTGTAACCGTTACATTCTGAAGGATTCGGGCGCGTCAAAAAACAGCGAGATTTAGCGATATTAAGCAATTTGAATTGCTTGACAAT
>ONJN01000034.1 GCA_900318155.1 uncultured Eubacteriales bacterium | reverse complement strand
GCATGATACGCGTTGCATCCTTCCACGATGTCATTGGCCATTCCGGTTCTGACTTCTTTAAGGCTGGCCGCGGTCCGAAGTCCTGAACATTTGAAGCCTGCGCCGCTGGTCCACTTGCCTCCGGTCTGCGCTTTCGGATCAGACATCAGCGCTCTCAAATTGAAATATCCGCCACCTTTGTCAATCAGGATCTCTTCTTCAGCGTTCTCATCTTCATCAGTACCTGTATCATCTGCCTCAGTAGATCGAAAATGATCTTTGTACCCACCATTTCCGATATAATTAGCGGCCTTATCCTGAGTGGCAAAGATATTATCTGCCAGCGGCACCCACTGTCCAAGAAGTTTATCTTTTGTCAGCTTCATCAGAAAAGCCATGTCCATATCTTGTTTGGTATTATTCGTAACATCATTAAATGTGAACGGATCGAGTATAATCTTTTTATACCCAGTCCTATACTTGTTGTTCGAATCATAATAATACTTGACATAATCCGTATCCTTGGGTCCATCACCGTCTGCCGCGCTGATCGGCGTCGCCGTGACAATGCCCAGCACCATCAGCAGACCGACGGTCAGCAAGACATAAATGCCCCACCTTATCTTTCTGTTCATTTCAACCTCCATAAAATATCACACATCACGCCCACAGCTCCCTGCATTGGGCATATCTTTCTATTTTATTGCCATTTCTATCCAGTAAACTCTGCGCCGGTCTTTATGTCGAACCGATATCACAGTGTACTATTTTTATTATATCATTTTTGTACTCAAAAAAATGCAACTTTCCTGATTTCATGTTTTTCTATATATGTAATCGATCTCTTCTGAAGTTATCAGGAAAGGAGCAGTTGTATCGCTTATTTTATGACAGGGCGAACTGAAAACCCGCCGTTTCGGAACCCGTTGTTGCCTGTGCCTACAAAGTTCGGGATAAAGTAGAGACACAACGCACGATCCGGGAACGGCTCGTTGCGCGTTGATGACCAGTAGTATGCAGACGACGCTGCTCCTTCTATCGAACAGCCGCGGTAATATCCGGCAGCTGGAAGAAAAATACTTTTGTCTGTAAAGCCTGCCTTTTTGCTCGTGATCCTGTATCCAGATGCGTTTTCAATGCTTGTCCACTCCCAGGTACAATTGCGTTTGCTGCACAGTTCTTCCCATTCAGACCCGGTCGGCATGCGCCATGCTCCGCCCCAGTTCACAGCAGCGGCATCGTCTGCTGCTTCAAGCGCAAGCCCGTTATCCATAAAGTTGTATTTAGTCAGGTTATCTGCAGAAGATCCGTGTTTATAGGCGCTCCATGTATAATCGTCCTTATTGTCAGTCTCTCCCCACGCAAAATAGCCGCCATGATCGCTGATCTTATCAGCGCCGACATTCATTGATGCCCATTTTACGGAGAGTCCCAGATCGACGAATTCATATCCATTGCTGTTGCCCGCAGCGGCTTTCTCTCCACTGCGTTCATCGCCCCCGCCACACTTCCGGATATACTTCTCATCCGTACCAGAATCATCATTCAAAAATCGCTCAGCCTTCATCTGCAGATCGTACTTCTCCCGTAGTTCTGCAATCTGTGCCATCATAGGAGAAGCATGGTGCGCATCAATTGCCTCCTGGTCCACCCAACTGTCAATAAGAAGGATCGTCTCCGGATCATCGAGCGGCTGGAAGTACTCATACCGCAGATTTCCCGCTTCTGCCCTGATGGCCGCCACGATCCCTGACGATTCCATTTCCGCAGCAAATGCTCTGGCGCTTCCGTTTGTTCCCTTGTAGTAAAGATTTATCGTAATCATATCTGCTCCTCTTTTTCCATTTACAACACTTCCCTGTACTTTAGCTGCACGACAAGGAAATAGTATCACTCACATAAAAAGCGCCGTCGCATCCGCCGCCTGCCTGCCGGTCACGCTGTCGATGACCTCGGCATACAGATTCTTCACCCGGCGGCCGACCTTGTTTGCCGTCGCCCGCACGTAATATGGATGCTCCATCGGAATACTGCGCATATAATTGACCGTCAGCGACATCGTTACCGTTTTTGACGTCCGAACGCAGTAACGCGTCAGAATCCCGAATGTTATGTCAATCGCCGTCGAAATGATTCCGCCGTGTAATATCCCATTCGGATTGGTCTGCCAGTCCAGCGGCATAAACTCCAGACAAAGGGCCACCGCTTCCGCGTCACACGAGCGGAACGCCGGCGCCATCAGCTCTGTGAACCAGGGCTTTTCGCCCGCCGGCGGCGCCTCGACCACCGCGCGCACGATCCGCTCCATATATGCCTGCTCCGTTTCATCAGATTTCCGGCTGTATTCACCGTCCATTTCCTCAAAAATATTATAATTCATTCCTGCTCCTTTATATTTCTAACGCCTTTATTATTCTGCAGCCGCCCGACTGCCCTCGCCCGACACTCCCGATTTAAGTCCGGATCGGCCATCGGATACGCCCTGAGCCCCGATCCGCTCCCCGCGGCCGGCCATCTGCTAAAAACATCACAACATGAAAAAAGAACTCACAAATCCAGGATGACTTTTGTGAATTCTTTTTTAGTCAGGTCTGCCGCATTTTAAACGATCGCCCCTTCAGTTTCTGTTTTTTATACATAATTATTATGTTTTCTCGCATACGTTATAAAACTGCGAAGTTTGTCGGTATTAGTGAAACTGGCATTTCTGTTTGGCGCGCCGAGCACAACTGTGATGTACTCTTTGCCGCCAACTTTATAACACCCGCAGAAGCAGTACCTGGAACGCTCCTTATTCTTGACATTCTTCAACGTGCCATAATCTGTTCCGGTCTTCATGCCAATGTTGCCTTTATTTCCAAGCCGCCAGTTAGTTCTGTATAAATAGATTTCCTTTCCGGATTTGCTTTTTACCGTTCTGCTTCTTGTCCGCATAGCCTTTTTCATGGTTTTATAACCGGACGACTTCATGATGTACCGCGCCAGCAATGCCTGGTCGTACGCGCAGGAATAATTCTTTTTCCCGTTTTTCGCGGCGTCAAGACCTTCCGCGTTCATGTAATGAGTTCGCGTCATGCCGAGTTTTCCGGCCCTCGCATTCATTTTTTTAACAAATGCCGCCTTGCTTCCGCTGACTCCAACAGCCGCCGCATTTGCGGCTTCATTATATGACTGAACCATCATCATGTAAATCAGATCTTTTGCGGTAAATGTGTCGCCGACCCTCATCAGCTGATGATCCTTGACGTACGCTTTTTTTGTATACGTGTAGTATTTTGACAGACTGCCGCAGTTTTCGGTAAACAGCATCGCCGTCATTAGTTTTGTAACAGAAGCAACGCGATGTTTATCATACATACCTTTATTATAAAGCACTTTGCCGCTGCTCACTTCCATGACACAGCCGATCGGCGCGGAAATTACCTGGCTGTGGATCGTCGTAGTTGCGGTTTTTGCCTTCATAGGCGCGATCGAACCATTCTGGCTGACCTTTGGCAGCGAAATCCTCCACTTTGATGTGTTGCAGCTACGCCAGCGTTTCGGGTAAGTAATAATCAGCGTCGCGGTTTTTACGTTCTTTGTCTTATAAGCGGCGAGCTTTTCCCATTTCCCGGTCTGTACGTTTTTATAATAAAGCAAAACCTTTCTGCCGTACGCCGGCGAAACCGTGATTTTGTCCTTCAGAGCTTCCCGGTTATATTTGACGCTCCAGGTCTTCCTTACGCCGGTGATGCTGCCGGCAATCGCGGCTTTTTTCGGAGTCACAGCCTTAGGCGGAATTGTTTTCTTTGCCGGAGCCTTTTCCTTCGCTGTAGTCGTAGATTTTCCTGCAGTTACAGTTTTTGCCGAGGCCGTCGTTTTTCCTGCGGCTGCAGTCTCTGTCGAGCCCGCTTTCTCCGCCGGAAGCGAGGTTTCTACTGTGGCTGCGACCTTTGCCAGAACCGCAGTCTTTCCTGTTGTTACAGTCTTTCCCGGGGTCGCGGTCTTAATTATGGTCGCGGTCGTTGTTGCGGCCACACTCTTCGCCGCAGCAAAAAACTCTGCCGGTACCGTAAACGTTAAAACGGTCAAAGCCGCTATAATCACAGCGATATTACGAACTTTTCTTTTTCCGCGCGTTTTATTCACGGTGTGTTTACCTTGTTTTCTTGCCATATATTCCTCATTCACCGCCACTATCTCAAAATCTTATATTAAATACATTCTACTATAAATATACATAAAAATTCTGTAGAATACCAAAAATTAATAAAAATTCAGATTATTGGCGGGTTAAATTAACAGCACAGAGTCATCCGGTACCTGTATTACCGATTCAGCGTCAAAACCGCCGTCTGTTTCTCTGGTTCAGCGGGCACGACAAAGGTGTCCGAATCGTATTTCACGACATCATCGCAAAGGTCAGTATATGCGTCCACCGTTCCGATGACCGGGTAACCGAACCCGTCGCCCCGGTAATGCATCGGAATCACGACCGTTGGCTGAAGCTCATCCACAAGAG
>ONJN01000080.1 GCA_900318155.1 uncultured Eubacteriales bacterium | reverse complement strand
TTCACCGGTGATTCAGACAGCAGAGGCTATCAGCCGAACGACGCACTTTGTCTGTGTCTGCCGTTCCTGCCCTGCCTGTGCTGCTGATCCCGCGCAGCATCCGCATGGAGTTCAGAATGCAGATCACCGCGACGCCGACATCCGCGAAAACCGCGGCCCACATGCCGGCAATGCCGAGCGCGCCGAAAATCAGAATTAGAATTTTTACGCTGAGCGCGAACACAATATTCTGTTTGGCAATCCGGATTGTCTTTCTGGCGGTGCCGATGACCTCCGGAATCTTTCTCAGATCGTCGTCCATAATCACGATATCCGCCGCTTCGATCGCGGCGTCCGATCCCATCGAGCCCATGGCAATTCCAAGATCCGCCCGGGTAAGAACCGGCGCGTCGTTAATGCCGTCGCCGATGAAAGCCAGTTTGCCCCGGTCAACGCGCCTGCTGAAACGGCGGCGCTTTGTCTCCGGTTCCGCAAGTTCCGCAAGAAATCCCTCAACGAGGGAGACTTTGTCCCCCGGGAGAAGCTCTGAATGAACTTCGTCGGCTGCGAGCTGCCGGCCGATTTCTTCGCCTGCTTCTTTTCGGTCGCCGGTCAGCATGATAAATCGTCGGACGCCCGCATGCCTCATTCTGTAAATCGCGTCTGCCGCTTCCGGCCGGATGGTATCGGAAATGAGAATAGCGCCCAGATACTGTCCGTCACGTGCTACATATATAATAGTAGAAACCGGATCGTCCACAGGACTGAAGTCAATTCCATGATCCTTCATCAGCAGCGCGCTGCCGGCCAGAATTCTGTGCCGATCCGAAGTCATCGCAATGATTCCCTGGCCGGTCACGTTCTCGAAATCCTCGATTCTTTCACTGTGTATCTCACGGTTTTCACCGTTGTTTTCGCCGATCTCACCGCTGGTTTTACGGCTTTCATCCTGGTTTTCACGCCTTTCGCCGGTGATTTCACGTTCGAACGCTTCACGGACAGAAAGCGCGATCGGATGCGTCGACATGCTCTCTGCCAGCGCCGCCGTTTCCAGCACTTCCGTCCCGGAAACGCTTTCCGCGCATTCTATGCGGTTCGTACGGAATTCCCCTTTTGTGAGCGTACCTGTTTTATCTGATACAACGGTATCCAGTCGGGCCATCAGCTCCAGATAATTGGACCCTTTGACCAGCACACCCGCCCGGGAAGCAGCCCCAATGCCTCCGAAGAAAGCGAGCGGCACCGAAATCACCAGCGCGCATGGGCAGGAAATGACCAGGAACGTGCACGCTCTGTACAGCCAGGTCGCCGGGTGTCCGGTGATGAGCGATGGAACGATCGCAAGAATCAGCGCTCCGAGCACGACAACTGGCGTGTAATACCGCGCAAAACGCGTGATGAACTGTTCGGTCCGCGATTTCCTGGAGGAAGCCTCTTCAACCATCTCCAGAATTTTCATAACCGTCGAGTCTTCATAGCATTTCTCCGCCCGAATCCTGAGCAGCCCTTCTCCGTTGACGCAGCCGGAAATGATTTCGTCCCCTTCCCGCACCGAACGCGGCACCGGCTCGCCGGTCAGCGCAGTCGTATTCACCATGCTGCTTCCACTAACAACGGTTCCATCCACCGGAATCTTTTCGCCCGGCTTAATGACCAGGATATCCCCGATCTCCACGTCATCCGGGTCGATCACTTCGACAATGCCGCCTTCGCGCTCGACATTCGCGTACTCCGGTTCGATCTCCATAAGCTCCGCAATCGAATTCCTGGATTTTCCGACCGCGTAATCCTGAAACAGTTCGCCGATCTGATAAAACAGCATAACCGCGCAGGCTTCCGCGTTTTCCCCCGTCACAAAAGCGCCGAACGTCGCCAGCGTCATCAAAAAGGATTCATCGAACATCTGTCCGTGTACGATGCCCAGCCCCGCCTTGCGGATGACCTGCCAGCCGGCGGTTAAATACGGCGCCAGATAAAAGACCATCATAATCCAATGATTTTCCGCAATGCTGTCCGGCAAAATCCCCGAATGCTCAATAATAAGAACCACCGCGTATAAAACCAGCGCGATTATTATAGAACGCCGTTTTCTTTTCAACTTCTCATCCACAATATTGCCTCCGTTTTATCCCCCTGAGGGCTTCATTAATCACGATTTATCAGACAAAGGGTATCCTGTCGGCTTCTTTCAACCCGCTTCTCCTTTGACAAAGGTCAACCTGCCCGCCGACCGGCTGCACCCGATCCAGATCCCTTTTGACAAAAGACTTCCTGACCTCCGTCTGCCAACTGCGTCATGTACCTGAAGCCCGCTGTCAGAACTGGATTTTGCAGTCCGGTTCGATCTTCGAGATTTCTTTTGCCGCCTGCTCCATGACCTCATCAAATTTTTCGTCTTCCGCATCCACCGTCAGTTTCTGCGTCATGAAACTTACAGTCGCCTTGTTCACGCCGTCCAGTTTGTTGATCGCGTCTTCCATCTTAGCCGCGCAGTGTGCGCAGTCCAAATCCTGCAGTTTATACTTCTTCTTCATGATTATTCCTCCTGTTACTCTCAGTATGAGTCTTTTTCCGGACTCACTATTTCCAAAACACACCTGCTACTACTCTTCGATATGATCTTTGCCCATGGCGATGATCGTTTTCACGTGATCATCCGCCAGCGAATAAATCATCGACTTCCCGTCACGCTTAGACCTGATCAGCTTGGCTGCCCTCAGAATCTTCAGCTGATGCGAGATCGCTGACTGGCTCATTTCCAGATCACGGCAGATCTCTGAAACATTCTTCTCGCCGCCGAACAGGTCGTACAAAATCTTGATCCGAGTCGAATCGCCGAACATTTTAAAAAGCTCCGCAAGCTCATTTAGTTCCTCTTCATCGATATCATTAATCAGACTATGCAGCTTCCCGCCGTCAAAAAATTCTCTGTCTTTTCCCACATCGCACCCCTCCTTTCAGTCCGAGTCTGTTTCACTCCAGGCCTGCTTCAGCCCGCTTTTCGCCCGCGGTTGTCACTACACATCGGACAACCTCGATCCGACCAGCCGTTTCACGCCCATCCTCAGCCGGCCGAACATATTTATCGTCTTTTATATGAACATATTATCATATATTTGAATGATGTCAATATGTAATTTAATAAATTTAACTGCCTTTTTTCAAAACAGCAGCGATCTGCAGGTTTCCCCGCAGATCGCTGTTTGATTCTTATTTAGTGTTCTGTCGCCTGCTGCAGCATCTGCAGCGCTGCCCGACACGGGCATCGGTTGTCCTGGTGTCCAAGTGTCGTGGAGGATCCTTTGCCGGTCGGATCAAAAAAACTTTTGCGAACAAAATCATTTTCTCCGGCGGAAATAAACACTTTCTCCGGCGATGTATTTATCGTAATCGATTCCGGCCGCCTGCCCCGCCTGGTACGCCATCCTGCCCACCGCGCCGACATAAGAAAGGGTCTTGTCTTTTTCCACAGCGATCATATCAGCCCATTCTTTGTCCGTAGGCTTTCTTTTCCCAAACAAATAGCCTTCCTTCTCTGCGTCACGCAGAAATCGTTCCCCGGTTTCCTGGTCCTTAAAAAACACATAAAGCTTTCCGCTGAATTCCGATCTCAATTTTTCAATACTTCTCATTAAAAATTCCTCCTTAAATATATTTTCCTATAAACAAGGCATAAAAAGAGCACCCATCGAAACGATGGATGCTATTACACACTTTACACACCCATCGGTCAAGCATTAGCACCTTACCGGTTCGGCAGGTTGCTGTGCGGTCGCTGAGCTTGTCTCTCGCGCACTCTTTATAGGTATTAATATTATACGCCCCAGCGGAATGGGCTGTCAACGAAAACAAGGCCTTCCCCGCAGTTCATCGGTCAATAGGGGCAAAAAACGTCCGATATTCCGCCTCTTTCTTCCCGTGGACAATCCCCTTGCCCAAAAAAACAGGAGCCATATCCGCAGCAAATACAACTCCCGTTCTGTTCATTCATTCTATTCTAGTCTTCCACACTGTGGTTAAACAACGGCGTCGAAAAATAGCGTTCTCCGGTGTCCGGAAGAACCGTAACGATCGTTTTTCCTTCACCCATTTCCGCGGCCATCTTTAATGCTACGCAGACGTTGGTTCCGCTCGAGATCCCGCAGAGGATCCCCTCTTTTTCTGCCAGCATACGCGTCGTGTTCATTGCTTCATCATCACTGACAAGGAAAATTTCATGATAAATTTCCGTGTCAAGGATATCCGGGATCAGGCCGTCGCCGATTCCCATCTGGAGATGCGTACCAATGTTTCCGCCCGACAGAATCGCCGCGTCCTCAGGCTCGGCCGCCACGATGCGAATATCCGGATTCTTTTCCTTCAGAATCGAGCCGATTCCGGTGATCGTTCCGCCGGTCCCGACGCCTGAACAGAATCCGTGGATCGGTCCGTTCACCTGCGCGAGAATCTCCAGCGCCGTATTCTCCGTATGCGCCTTGAGATTATCAAAGTTGGAAAACTGATCCGGAACAAAGACCTTACTGTCCGCCGCAGCCATGTCTTTCGCCATTTTAATGCAATTCTCAATGCATTCTCCGATGTCATTGTTGTCGTGAACCAGTTTTACCTCCGCGCCGTACTGGCTGACGAGCAGCCGGCGTTCCATACTGACGGAATCCGGCATGATAATGATCGTCCTGTAGCCTTTGACCGCCCCGACCAGCGCGAGTCCGATACCCTGATTGCCGCTCGTCGGTTCAACGATGATCGTATCCGGCGAGATCTCCCCACGCGCTTCCGCTTCCTCGATCATCTTCAGCGCCGTTCTTGTTTTAATCGACCCGCCGATATTCAGGCCTTCATATTTAACCAGGACTTCCGCGTCACCCGGCTTTGTCAGTCTCTGAAGTCT
Source organism: uncultured Eubacteriales bacterium (assembly GCA_900318155.1). Lineage (GTDB taxonomy): Bacteria > Bacillota > Clostridia > Peptostreptococcales > Anaerovoracaceae > Aminicella. The sequence continues at coordinate 13,027 of ONJN01000080.1, read as the reverse complement.
AACCATCGGCGTGTTGCCGATTGCTTCAAGAATGTTATCATATACCATATTATTGCTTATCATCATATTGCTCCTTAAGAATTATTCAAACAAGTAATTATACCATGGATTTATGCATTCACACAAATCTTTTTATGCTGTCATGAAGATGACACCCGGATCTCACGATTTATTGACAAATCGTATGCGCCTGACTTATAATAAAAGTCGGAGGAAAAGAGATCATGGTTTCAAAGGATGTAACAATTACCTGTCAGTACGGACTGCATATGCTGCCTTCCATCATGCTGAGTAAAATGATGCGCGAGTATTACGGATGCGAAGTCAGAATACATTATAAGGATAAGGATATTAACGCAAAGGATATTATGGATCTGCTCAGGAATCACCTGAAGCATGATTCCAGAGTCACGCTTGTCTGCGACGGAAAACATGAAGAACAGGCATTGAAAGATATCACCTGGTTTATTGAAGAAAAACTGAACACACTGCCACATAAATAAGTCAGTTAAAAAAACCTTTGCAGGAACTTTAACCTGCAAAGGTTTTTTTATTTGCTTTGGTTCCCCTCCGGACAAAGCACAAGCCATGCTGAAAAACGCCGCTTAGCCTTCCGCCTCACCTAAAAGCGCCAGAAAAGCTTCCGGCGACTCGGCCTGAAGCAGACCCGTCCTCAGATTTTCATCCATCAGCAGACCCACCAGTTCAGACAGAATCTCAAGATGAAGATCCCCGTCGTCCGGCGCCGCGATCATAAAAATCAGATTCGACGGCTGTCCGTCGAGCGCATCGCAGTCAATCCCGCCCGGGATAGTAACCGCGGCCAGTCCCGCACTTTTCACGGCGTCACTTTTCGCGTGCGGTATCGCGAGTCCCATTCCGATCGCCGTGGCGCACTCGGCCTCCCTCTTCAGCACCGCCTGCCGATAAACTTCTTTGTCGGACAAATGGCCTGCTTTCTCATGAAGATCAACCAGCACGGAGATCGCTTTTTCTCTGGAATCAATGTCCGCATCGATCAGAACCGATTCCGGACTCAGAAGATCTGTGATTTTCATTGTTGCCTTTCCTTTCTTTTCCTGTCAAATCACCAAACGCAGTTTGACAAAGTTTTCTTCCTTTTCCCTTACGAAGTCTGCGGCTTCATTCTGCGGAGCCGATGGAGCCGACTTCATCGACCCTACCGGCCCCGCCTGTTTCTTCACTGTCGGCTCCGCGCACGCCGCTTCTACGCGTCGGTTTCCCCTTTGTCGAACGCGCAGACAGCGGTCTTTTCAACCATGTCGAATATCAGCGACATATTCTTTCCTTCTGTATCGTATACATGAATCATGTGTTCATATTTTTCGCCATCCGGCACGATCTCCATGAAACGGTCCGGGCACGATTTCAGCAGTTCCGGCTTATAAACGAGCGTGCTCGGGCGCTCAAAGATCGCGGCGTAGAAAATATCCGCCTCAACGAGGTCCTGGAACATATGGCTACCGAACGAAAGCTCCGGCATATATCCCGCCGCGCTGTACGCGACTTCGCACACCGCGCTGAACATGCTGATCTCCGAATACTTTACCGGTACGCCGAGTTCCGGAGAAGAAGTTCCGATCCGTCCCGGCGAAATCATTATGGCATTCTTATCGGTGCCGCGGAAATACTGATTGATTCTGCCGATCGTCCGGGCAACCTCTGGTTTCTGTACATACGGATAGTTGTAATACGCTTCCGGATCGATGTAAACAATCGCGTCGAGCTTTTCTTTCCGCGAGCGGCCCATCGTCGGACCGACAACACGGAAGAACGTGTCTTCCGCCGGGAAGTCCGGGATCTCGATCGACGTCATTTTTCCTACGATCAGCGGCCTGCACTGCAGCATGTTGACGACAAATTCACCCTTGGAGCTGACGTTCACCGTGAACTCAATGTCAACCGGTGTATTGTACTCTGTCTGCAGAACGCGCAGAATCGAGCGCATCATCTCCGTAAACTCAGTCTTCCGCGCGAGCCCCTGACAATCCGCGAACCAGACATCTCTGAACTGGCCGCGGTTCTTGTACATCTCCTCAACCTCGGTGTCATGGCTCAGAACAATCTTTTTCTGCCACGCCGGAATCAGCGGAACCGCCTTATGCAGCGGAATCGTCTTCACTGAGTTGGACGGACGGTCGATGACGTCCACGCGGTGCTGCGAAAACCTGTGCCGGTCCTTCATCGTTCCAAGCGTCGTGGACAAAGGTTTATCGAGACTGATGATTCTCGGATAATCTTCTTCCGTCCGGTCTACAGCACGCGTGCCGAGGCCCATAACCAGGCGCAGCATCCCCGCCGCCGGGTCGATATCGTTGTCCCAGCGGTACGCATTATAGGAATAGCCGACACCGGCTGCTGTAGGGAAGAACATCTCTTTGTCGTTCTCACCGTAACGGTTTCCGGAAACCCGCTGAACCAGGACCGCCATCTGCTCATCCAGCTCCAGCAGTCCGCGCACGCGTCGGTACTCCAGCGCGGAAGCGTCCATCGTACTCGCGTAAACCGTACGAACCGCGTTCTCAAAATCTTCCAGCCGCGACTCCATATCGCCGCCGCTGCAGCAGAATACCGATTCATATTTGCCGGCGAACGCGTTTCCGAAGCCGTCCTCCAGGAAGCTGCTGGAACGCACGATGATCGGGCTCGGCCCGAAGTAATCCAGAAGTCGGCGGAACTGTTCGCGGATATCCTCCGGAAAACGTCCGTTCAGAAGCGCCTGCCTAAGTTCATTTGAGTATGTAAAATCCTCACGCTCGGCACGCTGCTTCAGCCTCAGCTTCCAGCAATCGTTATAAACAATGTATGTATAAAAAACATCGGTTCCGATGTAATAAGAATCATGCGGTTCGAACCGGTCAGCATATTCCGGCAGGAGCGCCTGCACAATCTTTCTCGACAAAAGCATTCCGCACGCCTTTCCGCCAATGACGCCGGTTCCGATCATCCGATCCCTGACCATCATATAGTCGATCGGACGGAAATATTTGAATATCAGTCCGGAAATATGAGCGTCCTTTGTCATCATAATCCGGCACATTTCTTTCATATCTTCCGGTTCGAGTTCGTCTCTGGAAAACTTCAGCTTCATCTGCGAGAAGAAGCGGTCCCAGTTGTCCAGGTTCTGATCATTTGTCGTTCCCGGTTCGTTGATGATCGCAAAGTATTTGCTCAGTGACACACCATCGGAAAGCGTCGCGAAATCCGAGTCCTTTCCGTCGTAGAAATGCGGTGAGAACATGTCGCCCGCATAACGGTTCCATACCTTGAGAGGCGTCAGATACTTGGCGCCTTCACCGCCCGGATACACGTCGAGCAGCAGCTGCGTCGTTTCTCTGATCCGGTTCACTGCCTCAAACGAATGCTTTCCCCGGATAATCGGAAAATAGGCGACAGTGTCCAGCTGGAACAGATACGGACACGTTACGCGAAAGAAATTTCCCATCATCAGATCCGTGTTCCAGGCCTGCTGGAGTTCCGACAGGCAGTCGAACACATAAAAAACCTCCCGATCCTTCTCCGTTATGATGTCGTGGACCTTTACCGTAAACGCCTCAAATCCATCGGCGGGATCCAGTTCATAAATCTCCAGCCCCTCCTGCGGCTCCAGAAGCGGCGGATCCTGCGCAAATCGTATGTAAATCAAAGGATACCCGTCTTCAATCGCCTGTTTCGCAAACGGTTCGACAAAAAAGCGATAATCATCGAGGCTGGAAACCTGCCACACGACATTGTCACCGATACGAATGTTGTCTAAGCTCCTGTCCAGTCCGGGGAAACCGGAACTGACTCGGTCAAAAGCAGCCATAAATACCTCCTGACTCTGTTCATCACGGCCCGGAATTAAATACATCAAACACATTGTTCCGGCCTGCGCCGCGACTATTTTGACTTGAATATCTTCCAGTAATTGCTGTACAGTTCGTCGCCGTCCGGTCCGAGATCGCGGAGCACCTCGCTTTTCTTCAGCTGTTTGTCGGTCATAAATAAATATCGGCTGTTCTGAAGATTTTTCGGCATCATCTTCCGCGCGGCCTCATTCGGCGTGCTGTATGTAAGATATTCGTAGTTTTTGTAAGCGATATCGGCTCTGCAGGTGAAATCGATCCATTTTTCCGCGTTGCGTTTATGCCGCGCGTTCTTCGGGATACACCAGCAGTCGATAAACACTTCGGTTCCCTCTTCCGGTATTACAAAATCCAGCTTTTTATTTAACTCCTGACTGTAAAGGACTTCTCCGTTCCAGACAACGCCCAGATCGGCGGCATTTCCGATCAGAAGATCACGGGCGGAGTCGTTGGCGTATTTATAGACGAACGATTTCTGACGGATCAGATCGTCCGTCGCTTTTTTCAACTGAGATTCCTTTGTCGTATTCAGAGAAAAACCATTCTTCTTCAGTCCGACAGCCAGCGTGTCGCGCAGACTGTCCTGCATCAGCATCTTTCCCTTATACTTTTTGTCCCAAAGGTCCTTCCAGCCTTTAATACTGCCTTTTTTGATTTTTTCCGTATTATACATGATTCCGGCGATGCCCCACTGATACGGCACCGAATACTGATTGCCCGGATCATAGAACTGGTCGGCGATCCTCCGGTACCGCTCCCCGATATTCTTATAATTCGGCAGTTTGTCAAAATCTATTTTCTGAAAAAGTCCTTCATTGATCATCCGTTCGATCATATAATCCGACGGACAGATTACATCGTAGACGCCGGCCTGATTTTTGATAACCGGATACATTTCCTCGACGGTATCGTACGTATTCAGAACCACTTTGATTCCGGTTTCTTTCTCAAAAATTTTGACCACCTGAGGATCCATATAATCTCCGTAGCAGTAAATGCAGACCTCATTTTTATCCTTTCCGCCGCAGGATGTCATCAGAATCATCACAGCGGCAACGGCCGCCAGCATCACCAGCGCGGCCCGGATTATTTTCAAATTCCTGATCATCACGGCGTCTCCTTTCATTATAGCATCATTTTCCTATTTTCTTTACAGGAATTTATCCGCTTTGAGGAATTTCTGAAATTTCATATATCAAAGAATCCTTTGGCGAACGCTGTCCGAGAATATTGACAACGACCAGCACAATCAGCACGATGATAAAGATCAGCGCCGACAAAGCGAACAGCGTCGGACGGATTCCGACTTTGACCTGGCTGTATATCAGCGTCGAAATCGTATTGATTCCGGCGCCCCGCGTAAAATGCGTAACGACAAAATCATCGACCGACATCGTGAACGCCAGCAGGAACCCGGAAATCACACCCGGCATAATTTCCGGCATGACTACCTTCCGGAACGCGCAGACCGGCGTCGCGCCAAGATCAAGCGCCGCCTCGTAACTCGTCACACCGACCTGTTTTAACTTTGGCAGTACGGAAAGGACCACGTACGGAATACAGAACGTGACATGCGCGAACAGTACCGTGCCCCAGTTCAGATAAAACCCGCAGGCAATAAATGTCAGCATCAGCGAAATCCCGATCACGATATCCGCGTTCAGCAGTGGAATATTATTCAATGCCAGGATGAACCCCTGATTTTTCTTTGTCATCGCCAGAATACCGACACAGGCTAAAGTTCCGACGATCGTCGAAATCACAGCGGCCATAACCGCGATCGAAAACGTGTTCCAGACCGCAGCCATGATCTGCGAATCTGAAAACATTTCTTTATACCACCGGACAGACAGCCCGGTCCACTTGAACATCGACTTGCTCTCGTTAAACGACAAAACCATCAGCGTAAAGATCGGAAGATACAGGAAAACCAGGATCAAGACGATCCAGAGGAGTTTTAGCGCTTTTTTCATACGAACGCCTCCTCTCCCGCGTCAAGCTTTGTCAACGCTGTCATGCCAACCACGATGAAGATCATCATGACGATGGAAATCCCGGAACCGAGATTCCAGTTGGCGCTCGTTGTAAACTCCTGTTCGATGATGTTACCGATCAGATAAATCTTGCCGCCGCCCAGAATGTTTGAAATTACAAAAGTTGTCAGCGACGGGACAAAGACCATCGTGATGCCGCTCGCAATGCCCGGAACACTCAGCGGAAGAATCACGGACCGGAACACGACTCTTTTTGTCGCGCCCAGATCATACGCCGCGTTAAGCAGATCGTCGTCGATCTTCAGCAGAACATTATAGATCGGCAGTACCATAAATGGCAGATAATCGTAGACCATACCCAGCACGATCGCCGCCGGTGTATTGATGATATTCAGCTCCGGCAGATGGAGCACAGCCAGCATCGAGTTAAAAATCCCGCCTTTTTCCAGAATGACCTGCCAGGCCATCGTACGAAGCAGGAAATTCATCCACATCGGCAGAATAAAAATGAAAATGATAAAGCCGCGCCGCCCGAAACTGCTCGATTTCAGCACCATTGCCAGCGGGAAGGCCAGCGCCAGGCAGATCAGCGTACTGATTACCGACAGCAGGAGCGACAGCCCCAGCGCCTGAAGATGAACCGATTCACCGATTGCGAGAATATTATCAATCGTAAACTTCCCGGTCCGGTCAGTAAAACCATAATAGAAAACCACCAAAAGCGGTATCACCGTCCCGCACACGATCCAAAAAAGCAGAGGGACCGCGGGCATTTTTTTTGCCATAGATTCAGCCTCCTTTCCCGTTCATCAATTCCAGTCGCTGTCACTGATATATGTATCATAATCGTCGATCTGAAACGCTTCTTCTTCCTTGGTCTTCGGCTTATGCATGATCTGAATATTAAACGGGATCACATCAATGCTCACCTCCGTTCCCACCGGATAACTCAGCGTATTCTGCACCAGCCAGGTATAATGCTCCGTCTGCAGTTCCATCTCATAATAAACGCCGATGAAAACATTATGCGTGACCGTCGCGTTAACGATCCCCTCGCCCGGTTCTTTGATCAGGATATCCTCCGGACGGATCATCACGTCGACCGCTTCATTCTCCCTGAAACCTTCGTCAACGCACTCAAAATCGATGCCGCCGACCCTGACAAGCCGGTCTCTGATCATGATTCCGTCCAGAATGTTGCTGTCCCCGATGAAATCGGCAACAAAAGCATTTTCCGGCTCGTTGTATATCTCCTCCGGCGTCCCCATCTGCTGAATGTATCCGTTGTTAAGAACAACGATTTTATCACTCATCGTCAAAGCTTCTTCCTGATCATGCGTTACATAAAGAAACGTGATATTCAGCTCGTTTTTCAGCCGGATCAGCTCATACTGCATGTCTTCCCGCAGCTTATGATCCAGCGCGCCGAGCGGTTCATCGAGCAAAAGGATTTTCGGCTCATTCACAATCGCCCGGGCAATCGCGACTCGCTGCTGCTGGCCTCCCGAAAGCGACTCGATCTTTCTGTTTTCAAAGCCTTCAAGGTTCACCTGTTTCAGCGAAAATCCGACCTTTTCCCGGATGTAATCCTCCGGTTTCTTTTTAATTCTCAGGCCGAAAGAGATGTTTTCGCCGACGTTCATGTGCGGAAACAGCGCGTATTTCTGAAACACCGTGTTTACCGGCCTTTTGTTCGGCGGCAGATCGGTGATATCTTTCCCCTGAAAAAGTACCTGGCCGCTGTCAGGTTTGTCAAACCCGCCCACGATACGCAGAAGCGTCGTTTTTCCACAGCCTGACGGGCCGAGAAGTGTCACAAACTCATTCTCTTCCACAGTCAGATTGAAATCATCCAAAACAATATTGTCATCGTATGCCTTGCAGACATTTCTTAATTCGATCAATGGTGCTGTCATCATTCACCTCATCAAATAAAAAATAAACAACATTAAATAAGCCAATTACGCCGGATTCCCGAGCCAGGTCGGAATCATCGTCCGGACCGGGACCGGAATCGCCGAGCCGGGTCAGAATCACCAGCCGGAGCCGGAATAGCCTGCGGTGCGGACCCCCGGACCAGGGCCGGAATAGCCCGCACAATCCAGAGAATGCCGGATCAGTCCCAAAAAACCGAGCCGGAGCCGGAATAGCCTGGCCGGCGCGGGAACCCAGGCCGAGGTCGAGACCGGGAGCGCCAGCACAATCTCGGAAACTCAAAAACTCGGCGGCGCGCTCACCCAAAGCATGATGGCGCCGCTGTCTGACGAGAGATAGTGTGTTTTTTCGGACGTGTAATAAAATGATTCGCCTTTGCCTGCGACAAACGATCGGTTTCCATAATGAACATTTACTTTCCCTTTGATTACATATCCGAATTCCTCCCCTTCGTGAGGAAGATCCTTCTGCGTCGAACCGCCAGGCTCCAAAACCAGGCAAACCGGTTCCATCATACATTTCTGCGCAGTCGGAACCACCCATCTGACGATATTCTTCAGCTCACAATCTTCTTTTTTAAAATGATCTTCTTTTTTAAACACGATCTGCTGTTCTTCCTTCTCGGCAAAAAAATCCGCCAGCGAAACGCCGAGGCAGGTGAGAATATCTTCCAGCGTTGAAATGGACGGCGATGTGGAATTATGCTCCATCTGAGAGATAAAGCCTTTTGAAAGACCGACCCGGTCAGCCAGCTCTTCCTGCGTCAGATTCAGCGCAATTCTCATTTCTTTGATTTTCTTTCCTATATCCATACACTTTCTTTATCCATCTACATTCGTTCTATAACCACACATTCTTTCTAATGCCGGATTCACTGCTGTATCGACCCGGAGCGGGGTTTCCAACGCACTCAAATATTGCAGCCAACGCGAGCGCATACGGCGGCAAAGCACATCCGCCGCCCGCTACAAGCCGAATCAGAACACCTGCCGCCCGCTACAAGCCTGAATAAAGCTCCAGCTGCGCGAAATGGCAGTGAACTGAATGTTTAGGTATACTAAACTATAATATGTGAATTTTACCGCAAATACGCATAAAATGTCAATAGACATACTAAATTTAATTCACAAAAACGCATATTTATTTACTATCTGATTACTGAAAACGCATCCACTGCAGGAATATCCGCAGCAGGGAGCGGTCGGACACACCCACGCCTTTTTTGTCAAGGCTCACTCGATAAACAGTTCTTACTGCAGGTTTGCCATAATCGCTGTGTCAGTTATTTTTTCCGTTTTTTGGTTTTTTTCTGTTCCGGACAAAAAATCATATTTATGCAGGTCAAACAGGCTTCACGAACAGAAAAAGGCTGCTCACCACAGCGCACTTTACGCTTTTGGCAACAGCCCCCTGTTATTCTCTTATCGCAATTCTGTTTCCGGCCCCCGGGCCTGATCTCCACCGCGTTGTCAGGCCCCGTCCGCCTGCTTTTTCTGGCCCTGTTCCAGACCCGTTTTTCAGCGTCGCACCCGCCCGGGTCTTCCGGCTCGTTTTCCGCACAGCCCCCGGCGTTTTGCCCGGCCTTATTTCTCCGGTCGGCTCCACGACCCGCAACCCGGGTCTTCCGGCTTGTTTTCCGCACGGTTCCCGATGATGTCCGCGTCCGAAACTCTATATAATTATGAAAAAGCTCTTCTATGAAAACTTCTCTGCGGAATATATCCTATGAAAAGAACTTCTTTACCTTCTCCGCAAAACCGGATTTCTTTTTATAGCAGCCTGTGTCCAGGGTTTCGCCCATTTCCTTGATCGCGTTCTTCTGCTTCTGATTGAGCTTTGTCGGCACTTCAAGGTTGCAGGTGACGTAAAGGTCGCCGGTGTAATTTGTATTGACCCGCTTGACGCCTTTGCCCTTCAACCGGAAAGTCGTCCCCGGCTGTGTGCCAGGCGGTACCTTGTAAGCCACCTTCCCGTCCATCGTCGGAACAGTGATTTCGTCGCCCAGTGCCGCCTGTTCAAAGGAAATCGGGATGTCGATATACAGATCGTCGCCTCTCCGTTTGAAAATCTGGTGCGGAGTTACCTTGACGATCACATACAGATCTCCGTTCGGTCCTCCGTTTTCTCCTGGTTCGCCCTGGCCCCGAATCGGGATCATGCTGCGGTTGTCGACACCGGCCGGGATCTTGATGTCAATTTTGATATTCTTTTTGACTTTTCCGGTTCCTTTGCAGTCCGGACAAGGCGATTTGATAATCTGACCGGTACCCTTGCAGTCCGGACACGGAGCCGTGCTCTGGAACTGCCCGAAAGCCGTACGCTGCACGCTGGTCACTGTACCGCTGCCGCCGCATTTCGAACAGGTTTTTTTAGAAGTGCCCGGAGCCGCTCCTTCGCCGTTACAAGACTTACACTTTACATATTTATTCAGGCTGATCGTTTTTTCCGTACCGAAAAACGCCTCATCAAACTTGATCGTGACATTTTTCTGAAGATCTCTGCCCTTTCTCGGACCGTTCCTCGCGCGTCCGCCGCCGCCGAAACCGCCGAAACCACCAAAGCCGCCGCCGAACAAATCGCTGAATATATCCTCGAAACCGCCGAAGCCTGCGCCTCCGCCGCCAAAACCGGCGTTCGGATCCACCCCGGCATGCCCAAACATATCGTATTTCTTCTTTTTGTCAGGGTCTGACAGAACGGAATATGCTTCATTCACTTGTTTAAAATTTTCTTCGGCTTCTTTGTCTCCCGGATTTCTGTCCGGATGGTACTTCATCGCCATCTTTCGGAAAGCTTTTTTGATTTCCTCATCGCCGGCGCCTTTCTGCAGCCCGAGAACCTCATAATAATCTCGTTTTTCTTCTGCCATACCTCTTCACCTTCTAGTTATTATAATAAGTCCCACAAAGCACCGGAACGACCTTCGCGATCATTCCGATGCCTGTGATTACCCTCATTTCTGTATTTTTAAGCGGATTCTTACTGATCATCGTCGACGACTGTGTAATCGGCATCGACAACGTTGTCATCCTGGCTTCCGGTCGGACCGCCTGCTGCGGCGCCGCCCATACCGCCCATGTTCGGGCCGGCTCCGCCCATACCGCTCATATCAGGACCTGCGCCCTGCGCGGCCGCGTCTGCCTGAGCCTGCTGATAAATCTTGGTGGATACTTCATTCAGTTTCTGCATCAGCGTGTCTTCCTTTGCCTTGATGTCATCCGGATTATTTGCGTCGAGTGCGGACTGAAGTTCAGCCTTTGCCGTTTCAATGCCGCTCTTTTCTTCCGGACTGAGCTTATCTTCAATATCCTTCATCGTGGTGTCTGTCTGATAGATCAGATTCTCAGCTCTGTTTCTGGCCTCGACCTGTTCTTTCTTCTTCTTGTCTTCCGCAGCATACTGCTCGGCTTCCTTAACCTTCTGATTGATTTCTTCTTCAGTAAGGTTCGTAGAAGAAGTAATCGTAATATTCTGCTCTTTGCCTGTACCGAGATCCTTTGCGCTGACGTTTACGATGCCGTTCGCGTCGATGTCAAAGGTTACCTCGATCTGCGGCACGCCGCGCGGAGCCGGAGCAATTCCTGTCAGCTGGAAACGTCCCAGCGTGATGTTGTTCGCTGCCATCTCGCGCTCACCCTGCATGACGTGGATATCTACAGCCGGCTGGTTATCAACAGCGGTCGAGAATATCTGACTCTTCTTTGTCGGAATCGTCGTATTTCTCTCAATCAGTCTGGTTGCTACGCCGCCCAGCGTCTCGATGGAGAGTGAAAGCGGAGTAACGTCCAGAAGCAGTACGTCGTTGACTTCACCCGTGAGTACGCCGGCCTGAATTGCTGCGCCTGCCGCAACACATTCATCCGGGTTTATACCCTTGAACGGTTCTTTCCCTGTCACTCTCTGAACGGCGTCCTGAACAGCCGGGATTCTTGTAGAACCACCGACGAGAACAACCTTGGACAGATCGCTGTTGGTTACACCGGCGTCAGCCATAGCTCTTTCCATCGGCTGGATCGTTCTGTTTACCAGATCCTGCGTCAGCTGATCAAATTTAGCTCTTGTCAGGTCAACGTCCATATGCAGCGGACCTTCCGCAGTCACGGTAATGAACGGCAGATTGATGTTGGTTGTCTGCGCGCTGGAAAGCTCTTTCTTCGCTTTCTCGGCCGCTTCCTTCAGACGCTGCAGCGCCATGTTGTCCTTTCTCAGGTCTACGCCGTGCTGCTGCGAGAATGTATCCGCCAGATAATTCATAACCGCGTTGTCAAAGTCATCTCCTCCGAGGCGGGTATCGCCGTTTGTCGCAAGTACTTCTACGACGCCGTCGCCGAGTTCGAGGATGGATACATCGAATGTACCGCCGCCGAGGTCGTATACCAGAATCTTCTGGGAATCGGTTTCCTTATCAAGGCCGTATGCCAGTGAAGCCGCCGTCGGCTCGTTGATGATTCTCTTAACATCAAGTCCCGCGATTTTTCCGGCGTCCTTTGTCGCCTGCTTCTGCGCGTCGGAGAAGTAAGCCGGAACAGTGATGACCGCTTCTGTTACTTTCTCGCCGAGATACGCTTCCGCATCGTTTTTCAGCTTTGTCAGAATCATCGCGGAGATATCCTGTGGTGTATATGCTTTTCCATCGATTGATACGGTGTAATCTTCACCCATGTGTCTCTTAATCGATGAGATTGTTCTGTCCGGATTTGTGACCGCCTGACGCTTTGCCGTTTCACCGACAAGGCGTTCGCCGTTCTTAGCGAATCCGACTACCGACGGTGTTGTTCTGTTTCCTTCCGAGTTTGTAATAACTGTCGGTTCTCCACCTTCCAGTACTGATACGCAGCTGTTTGTTGTTCCCAAATCTATTCCAATTACCTTTGCCATAATTAATCCCTCCTTAATATCTGTATCTCTATCCCAATAACTCTTTCTGTAATATCTGTACGGCATTCGCCGTTATTACCGCATTAACTAATTATTGACGCTGACCATTGCCGGCCGGATTACTTTGTCATTTAGCTTATAACCCTTCTGAAGCACCGCTGTAACGGCTCCGCTTTCATATTCTTCATTATCATCCGTTAAAACAGCATGATGGAAATTCGGGTCAAATGCTTTACCGAGCGCCTCAATCTCCTCCAGACCGGATTTGACCAGTACTTCATGCATTTGCTTGAAGATCAGGTTCATGCCTTCCACGTACGATTCGTCCGAACATTCCTGTGAAAGCGCCCG
>ONJN01000129.1 GCA_900318155.1 uncultured Eubacteriales bacterium | reverse complement strand
TACATGAGAACCGCGAGACCGCGCTCTTTTCCGGCCTTGGTCTGTTTGTGGAATCTGACTTTTACAGTTCTCTTTGCAACGGCGGTTTTTCCGTTCCGGTCTTTGACCGAATATCTGACTGTATAAGTGCCCGGCAGGCTCATATCCGGACTGTCGACGCGGACGTTGGAGGTGATGTCTTTTCCAGTTGAACTTTTTGCCTTATAGCCGGGTTCCTGATATTTTTCACCAAAGTAAACTTTTGCAGGTGTGTCGTTATCTGTCAGGGTCAGCGTCGGCGACGCGTTTTGCTGTTTGTTCAGAATGCCGATGGTTATGATCGTCGTGGCGATCAGAACCAGCAGAATCGCAGCGGTACCCAGCAGTACTTTTAAACTCTTTCTCATTATTTCTCCATTCTGTTTTGTCAAAAAAATTGCTGTTCGGCCGTCCGGGGCCGCTCGGTTTCGCTTTGTCCGTCAGGGGACAAAGGGATATTTCAGTCTTTTTATTATACCACGTGACGATTGAAAACCAAACGGTAAAAAAACGGCAGGAAGCAGCAAAACGTTAAGAAAAGCTAAGAAAAGATAAGAAGAAAAAAGCCTCTGGCTGATGCCGCATTGCTTGACTGTACAGAAAACATCAATTATCATTAGAAAAAAGGCAACCAGAACGAATTTGACGGATTCAGTAATTTCGTCAGCGGAGAGTTTTATGAGCAGTGAAAACAGAAATGACAGAAGAAATACCGAGGATCTTAGAAATATGCGTTACAGCCCGGAAGTGATCCGTCAGTATGAAGACCCCGAGTACGCGAAAGCGGCGGATCTTTACGAGCAGAAAGCGCGCAGACGAAAGGAAGCCCGGCAGAGAAACCGCAAACAGCGGCGCACACTGGATGATATTCTGGACGCGCAGCCGAAGAAGCGCAAGGCAAAGGCCGCGGCGGGCAAAGCGGGAAAGAACTATTCGTCCGGCCGCAAGCGGCCGAGTTTCCTGAGAAAAATCAGAAATGTTCTGATTATCCTCATTATCCTGATTATTATTCTCCTTGTCTACATAGGAAATATGACGACAAAGATGGATAAAGTGAACACCGATAAAGCGAACTTCGCGATTTCGACGCAGGCGGAAAGCATGCTGAAGGGCTACCGGAATATTGCTATTCTTGGCTCGGACGCCCGGATGAACGAGCCGCTGGACGGAAGCCGCACCGACGCGATCGTAATTCTCAGCATCAGCCGGAAAACCGGAAAAGTGCGAATGATTTCCGTTATGAGGGACTCCTATCTGAAGGTTGCGGATTCGCAGGGACAGCTGATACTTGACAAAATCACGCACGCGCATCATTACGGCGGCGGAGTCGATACATGCGCTTCACTGAACCGGAGTCTGGATTTGAATATTAAGGAATTTATGGTCTTTGACTGGAAATCGGTGGCGGATGTGGTCGATACGCTGGATGGGATTACGGTCAATATCCGGAAAAATGAAATCAGCGATATGAATAAATACGGTAAGGAAACGGCGGAGAATGTCGGCGGCACATATAAGAAGATTACGCATAAAGGGAAACAGAAGATCGACGGCGTGCAGGCGGCAACGTACTGCCGTATCAGAAAGACGTCCGGCGGTGATACAGGCCGCGGACGCCGGTATAAAACGGTTGTGGCCGCAGTCATGAAAAAGGCGGCGGTATCGCCATGGAAGATCGGCAAGCTTTCCCGGGATGTCATGCCGGAGATCCGGACCAATATGACTACTTCGCAGATCATGACGGTTCTGATGCGTACGCCGGTCATGAAGTTTGATAAGAGCGTTTCCTGGCCGAAGAATTATTACGGAGGAATTGTTTACGGCACCTGGTACGCTGTGCCGACAACGCTGAGCAAGAATGTGACGTGGCTCTATAAAAAGGCATTCAATGAGAAGAAGTATATTCCTTCCGGTGAATGCAGAACAATCAGTCAGGAAATCATTAATCATACCGGCCTGCAGTAATGCGGCCGGTATACTGCGCTTAAGGGGTCGGATGAAATGCCGGGAGGCCGGATTCATCTCAGCCCGGCCGGGCACGGGGCGCGGACGATTCCGGCTGAGATGCCGGGCTGCGGGATG
>ONJN01000125.1 GCA_900318155.1 uncultured Eubacteriales bacterium | reverse complement strand
GTATTCAATTGTGGAGCTGGCGGAGGGAATCGAACCCCCAACCTGCTGATTACAAATCAGCTGCTCTTCCGTTGAGCCACGCCAGCAAATATTGGCGACCAAGATCGGGCTCGAACCGACGACCTCCAGCGTGACAGGCTGGCATTCTAACCAACTGAACTACTTGGCCATAATCATTGAACATGCTTTATTATTATACCATACCTTGTCATCAGCATGCAACTACTTTTTTATTTGGTGGGCGTTATTGGGCTCGAACCAATGACCCCCTGCTTGTAAGGCAGATGCTCTCCCAGCTGAGCTAAACGCCCAAAACTAAAGTAGTTGTTATCGTTTGAACGCCTCGCGACAGTTATTAACTATACAGGAGTTTCTCCCATTTGTCAACAGAAAAAGCCAATTTTTTAAAATATTTTTTTCGAATACGCCGGATGCGTATTCCCGCCCTTATAGCCAGTTCATAGAAAAACTGCGGAAACCAACCACCACACACAGAAGCGCCGCAGTCGCTTCTGGCAACCTGCGCTCCAGATCAAAGCTCCGGGCTAAGGTTTCACGCACTGGGGAGATTGCAGGTCATGACTGAAACAGGCACCGGTTATAACCAGCTAAAGCGGTATTTTCTTCAGATCTTTTCGTTCATTTTTTAGAATGGCCTGTCCGTTTGTGAAACCGGAAATCAATTCCTTACATGAATTTTTATACTGATCGCCGGTAATAATATCGAACGCGACCCGATCTGTATAAGAAATCGAGTCGAGGTGCGCCTGCCCTGCGAAATCATAATTTTGGATCCTGTTAAACGAGGAATAATCGACCTCATACGACAAAACGTCCACTTCTTCCACCGCGCACGGAACTGCGGCCTCCAGACCCAATTTGGCGCTTGAGGTATACGCTCTGACCAGCCCTCCGGTACCGAGCTTGATTCCACCAAAATATCTGGTGACCACTATAACCAGATTGGTCATCTCCTGATTCACCAGCATCTGAACAATGGGAGCGCCCGAAGTCCCCTGCGGTTCTCCGTCATCGCTGCCCCATTGAATCTCAAATCTGCTTCCGACCACCATGGCCGGAACATTATGCGTTGCATCACGGTGCTCTTTTCTGACCTCCGCAATAAAAGCATCCGCTTCTTCCTTTGATTCAACCGGAGAAACATGCGCTATAAACCGTGATCGTTCAATGATCTGCTCCGCTTCTGCCGTCCGGAGCACCGTGTTGTAAAGCTTCATACTAAATTCTGACTCCTGAAATAATTATATATCAATTTTATCGATCTGATCTCTGAGGAATTCATTTGTGATCTTGATCCTCGTTCCTTTCATTCCGAGGGAACGCGATTCAATAACGCCGGCGCTTTCAAGCTTCCGAAGCGCGTTGACAATCACTGACCGCGTGATATTGAATTTATCAGCGACCTTGCTCGCAACCAGAAGCCCTTCTTCACCTTCAAGTTCTCCAAAGATTTTTACAACGGCATCCAGTTCCGAATATGAAAGGGTTTCGAGTGCCATATTCACAGCGTTTCTTTCTCTGCTGTCAGCTTCTTCTTCCAGCGCGATGCTCCTTGCAACTTCAAGTCCGACGACCGTCGCACCATATTCAGCGATCGCGATATCTTCATCCGAGTACATATCGTCCTGTCTTACAAGAATTACGGTCGCTACGCGATTTCCTCCGAAGATAACCGGAATAATTATATGAAAACGGTCGGAATACTCGTAATCCGGTCCGAAAATCTCCAGAACTTCCTCATTAACCAGATTTTCTTTTGTATCATAAAATGTCAGGAACTTTTCGTTGTAGGCAGCGTTTAAAAAGCGGCCGTTCGATTTTTCGTCCAGGAGCGAACGATCATCTTCGTCATGTTTAGCCGCAAGAACTTTGCCCCGTTTACTCAGCACATACATATCCGAGTGAAGCATTACACCGATGTTGTCACAAAGTTCATCAAAAGCAACATAACCGGTTGTACTTTCCGATAACATACCGTTTAACTGCCTGATTCTTGCTAAAAGTCTTCCACTCATGATTCTTTCCTCTTCTTTAAATGCTACACAATGCAGGTTATAACGATCGGTCAAAGGATATATCTATCCATATCGTCTTTCTTAATAGTATCTTCAAATTTTTCATCAACAAAATTTTTGTCAATTATAATTTTTCCGTTTTCATCAGGCTCCGGAATCTCAAAAGAAATGTCCTCCAGCAACTGCTCCAGGATAGTCGATAATCTTCTGGCACCTATGTTTTCGGTCTGTTCGTTCATCAGGAATGCCATCTCTGCCAGTTCATTGATCGCATCATCCGTAAATTCAAGGTTTATGCCTTCTGTCGACAAAAGCGCCTGATGCTGCTTGGTAATCGCGTTTTCAGGTACCGTAAGAATTTTAATAAAATCTTCAGTATCGAGACTGTCCAACGTGACACGAATCGGGAAACGGCCCTGAAGTTCCGGGATCAGATCGGTCGGTTTGCTGGTATGAAATGCGCCCGCGCCAATAAACAGCACATGATCTGTTTTCACCGGACCGTATTTGGTATTGACAACACTGCCCTCAACGATCGGGAGAATATCCCGCTGAACACCTTCCCTGGAAACATCTGCTCCAGAAGATGTATAGGAACTGCCCGAAGCAATTTTATCGATCTCATCAATAAAAATAATCCCGTTCTGTTCCGCGTTTTCCACCGCTTCATCAGTAACCTGATCCATATCCAGCAGATTCTGCGCTTCCTGCTCCCGGAGGATTTTCCGCGCTTCACTGACGCGAACTCTTTTTTTCTTTGTCCGTTTCGGCATCAGGTCACCGAAAATATTACCAATAGCGATGCTCATTCCTTCATTGCTCATGTCCAGCTGGTTACCCTTCGGCGTATCATCAACCTCGATCTCTACGAACTGTTCCTCGAGCAGTCCGTCTCTCAGCTGCTGACGAACCTGATCCCGCGCCATACTGACGCCGGATTCAACGTTCTGCTGATTACTTTTTTTCAGGTTTTCTTCATAAAGCTGTTTCTGACTCGGATAACCGCCGCTGTTCATCAGAAAATCAAAAGGACCGGAAGTCTGTTGTGTCTTTTTCTGCTCCCCGTCACCCGGTACCATCGCTTCCACAATCTTATCTTCTGCGATTTTTTCCGCGATATCATATTTTTCTTTAAGCTTTTCAGATTTGGTGATGCGGACAGACGCTTCAACAAGATCTCTGACCATGGAATCGACATCTCTTCCGACGTAACCGACTTCCGTAAACTTCGTCGCTTCAACTTTAACAAACGGCGCCTTCATGAGCTTAGCCAGACGCCTTGCGATTTCAGTCTTTCCGCAGCCGGTCGGACCCATCATCAAAATATTTTTCGGAGTGATTTCCTCTCTTATCTCTTCGGGGAGAAGACTTCTCCTGTATCTGTTTCTCAGAGCCACTGCAACTGATTTTTTTGCATTATCCTGTCCGATAATGTACTTATCGAGTTCCGTCACGATTTCTTTTGGTGTCATGCTCTGTACCTGATCAGCCATAGACTCTCCTTCCATTATAATCGACTAGTTAGATAAAATCCACATAATTTTTAGAATTTTTTACTTATTTTAAATATTTTTTATTTAGGCGGAACCGGCAACTTGCCACTACGCGCTGAAGCGCTGTGACCGCTTCAAGAGACCTGCGCGCCGGCTCATAGATTCAGATCGGGACTCGGGCGCCGGACGTGTTCGCGCGTTACAGCCGAATCAAACGCCTGCAGTAAGCTCTATTCCCCGTTATAAACTTTGCTTACAATTTTTCAACAGAAATCTGATCGTTTGTATATACACAAATCGAGGACGCGATCTTCAGTGATTCTGTAACGATTTCCTCCGCAGTCATCTCTGTGTGATTAAACAAAGCATTTGCAGCGGAATACGCGTAATTCCCACCGGAACCGATGGCAACAAAATCCTGATCCGGGGCAATGATCTCTCCGTTTCCTGAAATAATAAGAATCTCATCTTTGTCCGCAACGATCATAAGCGCCTCAAGGCTTCTCATCCCTCTGTCAGAACGCCAAAGCCGGGCCAGGTCAACCGCCGCGCGCTTCAGATTCCCGCCGTGTTCTTCCAGCTTGCTTTCAAATTTCTCTGTCAAAGAGAAAGCATCCGCAACACTTCCGGCGAACCCCGTCAAAACAGAATCCTTATATATTTTTTTCACCTTTTTTGCGCCATTTTTCATAATGGCGGTTTCCCCCATGGTTACCTGACCGTCACCTCCAATGCAGACGTCATTCGGCCCTCTTCTGACAGCACAAATCGTAGTCGCATGAAACTGTACCATATCAAAATCCTCCAATATTACTCGTATCATTAAAAGATTACCCGGAAGCAGTCGTTTTCAGTCGCTTCCGAAATGCGATCTTTTCTTTACTTTCTTACTCTCTGTGTCTGCATTCCGGATTAGAACACTCCAGTGTTCCGTTCTTTGTCTTCTTTTCGACAAAAAGACTTCCGCAGACCGGACATTCTTTTTCGACCGGCTTGTTCCAGAAGGACTGTGTGCAGTTCGGATAGTTGCTGCAGCCATAAAAGATCCGGCCTCGCCGCGAACGTTTTTCTACAATTTCTTTTCCGCACTGCGGGCACTTTACACCGACCGGTTTCATGATCGCCCTGGTGTTTTTACACTCCGGATATCCGCTGCAGGCGACAAAGTCCCCGTATCTTCCCGATTTTATCACCATCGGCCTGCCGCAGAGTTCGCAGTTTTCACCGGTCGGTTTGTCTTCGATCGTGACTTTTTCTATATCATTGTCAGCAATCTCCAGTTCTTTTGAAAACGGACCGTAAAAATCACGGATGATCTGCTTCCAGTCGGATCCCTTCACTTCAACATCATCCAGTTTATCCTCCATACCGGCAGTAAAATGAACATCGACTATTTCCTTAAAGTAATTCTCCATCAGTTCGTCAACAATAAAACCGAGTTCCGTCGGGTTCAGGGTCTTTTTTTCACGTTTGACATAACGCCGGTCCGTCAGGGTATTGACAATCGGCGCATACGTGCTCGGACGTCCGATGTTGAGCGTTTCCAGTTCCTTAACAAGGCTTGCTTCTGTATAGCGAGGCGGCGGCTGAGTGAAGCTCTGTTCACCTTCCGCTTTGGTAACGTTCAGCTTTTCACCTTCTTCAAGCTTCGGCAGGAGCTTATCTTTGTCGTCATCCGACTTGACGGGATAGACTTTGCGATAACCGTCAAATACTAATCTCGAGCCGGACGCGCGGAAACCATATTCCCCGTTTTCGATCACAGCCTGAACGCTCTCAAATCTGGACGGGCTCATGCGGCTGGCTAAAAAACGCTGCCAGATCAGCCGGTAAAGTTTGAACTGGTCGGATGTGAGAGAATCCTTGATGTCCTCCGGGCGGATTTCGATATTTGCCGGGCGGATTGCTTCATGCGCATCCTGGATCTCTTTCTTCTTATTTGTATAAACGTTGTCAGCGTGGTATTCTTCACCGAAATGTTCATTGATGTACGCTTTTGCGGCTTCTTTTGCCTCGGCGGAAATACGGACGGAATCGGTTCTGAGATAAGTGATCAGACCTACGGTTCCTCTGCCCTTGATATCAATACCCTCGTAAAGCTGCTGTGCGATACGCATCGTCCTCCGGGTATTGAAATTAAGCCGCACAGACGCATCCTGCTGCATGCTGCTCGTCGTAAACGGCGCAAATGGTTTTACTTTCCGTTCCCGTTCGTTGATTTTTCTGACAATATAACCCTTCGGATCCAGTTCACGCAGAACTGCGTTTTTTTCCTCTTCATTATTAATTACGAGTTTTTTCCCGTTCTTTGTAGTCAGGGTTGCTTTAAAGCCTTTACCTTTGTCCGCGTACGCATAGATTGTCCAGTATTCCTGTGGGACAAAGGCTCTGATCTCGTTTTCCCGGTCACAGATAATTTTCAGCGCTGCCGACTGAACGCGGCCGGCGGAAAGACCTCTCTTTATTTTTCTCCATAAAAGCGGACTGATCTGATATCCCACGAGGCGGTCTAAAACTCTGCGCGCCTGCTGCGCGTCAACGAGATTTTTATTGATCGTGCGTGGATTCTTCACGGCCTCCTTTACCTTGTCCTTGGTGATCTCATTGAATTCGATCCGACAGGGTTCGGATTCATCGATTCCCAGAAGATACTCGAGATGCCAGGAAATCGCTTCCCCTTCACGGTCCGGGTCTGTTGCGAGAAAAACTTTTGACGCTCTTTTCGCTTCTTTTTTCAGTTCCTTGATGATCTCGCCCTTGCCGCGTATAGAAATATACTTCGGTTCAAAATCGTTTTCGATTTCTATACCCAGTTTGCTTTTCGGCAAATCTCTGACATGTCCCACGGACGCGACAACTTTATATCCTGAACCGAGAAACTTTCCGATCGTTTTTGCTTTTGACGGTGACTCAACGATTACCAGCTTTTTTCGCCTGGCTTTTGTACCGGAAGCTGCCTTAGCCATTCATTCCTCCTGATCGTTCAAAAATATTTTCATATTTAATGCGGTGTATTATATACCAACAAATGTTTTTTTGTCAAATATTTCTTAAAATTTAGTTATCCCTGTTCAGAACCGGGCACCGCCAAACAGTCAATATTTGATTTTCAGATCAGTTTTTATCATACGCCGGCTTTTCAGATGCCGGATTTGTCGATAAAAATCCTTCCCATATAAGTGACAAGAACACCTTTCATTTCCATAAGCGAAATCAGCGCGCTGATCCGGGAAGGCGACATTCCGGTCATCCTGCAAAGCTGTTCCGGCATAAGCTCACCCGCCTGATTAATAAGATCATAAACGGCTTTTTCATCTTTGCCCAGGCTGACCGTTACAGGCGGCAAACCGGATCCACAGAGATTCATGGAATCGAACGGATCGTTGATCACCGTCATGATCTGCGCGCCGTCCTGGATCAGTTTATTGGTTCCCATGCTCTCCGCGCTGAAAACCGATCCGGGTACCGCAAACAGGATCCGGTTCTGGTCGACAGCATACTCCGCAGTCTTTAACGCGCCGCTGCTGAAGGCTGCTTCCACGACTACAACCACCTCAGAAAGGCCGCTGATCAGACGGTTCCGCACAGGAAAATGCCACCGTTTGGGCCCGTCGCCCTCTTCAAACTCAGTAAGCAGAAGTCCGCTCCTTCTGATCTGTTCCATCAGCCGCTGATTGTCTCTCGGATAACAGATATCCAAACCGGTTCCGAGCACTGCAATCACCGATCCTCCGGCATCGATCGCGCCCCACAGCGCGGCGGAATCGATCCCGCCCGCCATACCGCTGACCAGCGTAACTCCGCACTCCGCCGCACGCCGTCCCAGCTTCCGCGCGACATTCGCTCCATACGGCGTGCACTTACGGCTTCCCACAACCGCGATACAGCGACTGTCCAGAAGCATCAGGTCCCCGTCACAGTACAGCCGCTTCGGCGGATCATCGATTTCTTTAAATAACACAGGATATTTTTTGTCATATATGTGAATCGTTTTTATCATTTATAACCTCATTTCTCTATATCCCGGGCGGTCATCCGGTTTTCCAGACAGGCGGCCAGTCCGTCCTGTCCGATATCACGGGCGGTTATCCGGCTTTCCGGCATCCTCACCGCGTCATTAACTGCCGTCGGCGGAATCCGAGCGCTTCGCACACGTGCTCAGCGCAGACATTCTCACATCCTTCAATGTCCGCGATCGTCCGTGCGATCTTCTTTGTCCTGGCAACCGTCCGCGGATTGAGACCAAGACGGTCGTACGCTGTTTCCAGAATCTTCTCGCACTCTTTGTCAAGAAAAACCACACGATCAGTCTGACGATCGTTCATCTGCGCATTCAAAGTGATGCCGCTCCCCTCAAATCTTTTTTTCTGAATTTTTCTTGCCTGCCTGACCATCTCCCGCATTTCCGCTGAACTCAGGCAACTGCTCTGGTCACTCAGCATTTCATATGAAATCCGTTCCAGCATGATGTGAATGTCAAACCGGTCGAGAATCGGACCGGAAAGTCTGCCCTGATAGCGTTCCACTTCGCCTGCCGTACATTTACAGTCAATGTCCGGATCACCGTAATAACCGCATTTGCAGGGGTTGGTCGCCGCCACGATCAGAAAATCCGCAGGAAAGACATACGTTTCACCGTTCCGCACCAGCACGACTTTTTTCTTCTCCATTGGAACACGAAGCGCATCGACCGTATTCCGGTCAAATTCCCCGATTTCATCCAGAAACAAAACACCTCCGCTGGCCAGTGTGATCTCTCCCGGTTTGGGCCGGCTGCCGCCGCCGATCAGGCCGGCCCGCGTGATTTTATCGTACACACTCCGAAACGGTCGCTGCAGAATCACCGGTTCTTTTTCATCAAGCAGTCCAACAGCCGAATAAATCTTTGTTGTCTCGACAATTTCATCATAGGTCATTTCCGGCATGATTGTCGGCAGCCTCTCGGCAATCATCGTTTTTCCGGTGGCGGGACTCCCTGTCATCAGAATCCCGTGTCCGCCGGCAACCGCGACCGTGACCGCTCTTTTAGCATATTCCTGCCCTTTCACGTCTTTATAATCGACTGCATAGTCCGTCCGGTTTTTCTTTGTCCGCCCCTTCAGAACACACGAAGAATCCGATGGTCTGAATGGCTCGATCAGCTGAACACGGTTAAAATGATCGATGAGCTGCGACAGACTTTTTACCGCGTAAATTTCAATCCCCCGGATCAGCGATGCCTCTTTACGGTTATTATAAGGTATCACCATTTTTCTGATCCCCGACGCTTTCATCGCAGACACTGCAGGCAAAATCCCCGCAACTTCACTTACCGAACCATCCAGTGAAATTTCCCCGATAAAACAGTAACTATGAATATTCTCACCGAGGATCTGCCCGGACGACAAAAGAACACCCGCGGCCATTGCCAGATCGAGATGACTGCCGCACTTCCTGAGATTCGCCGGCGCCATATTCACCGTGATTCTCCCCGCCGGATAAATGCGCCCCGAATTGATCAGCGCCGCCCGGATCCTCTCTTTTGCCTCTTTCACGGCGGAATTCGCCTGTCCCACAACGTTGAACACCGGCATCCCCCTGGAAATGTCGGTCTCGATCGTGACCGGAACCGCGTCGATCCCGTGCATCAGCACTGAATTGACTTTTGACAACATAAATCAGTCCCCCTTCAATCCGTTTAATCTCAACAAAAAAAATCAGAACTTTCTCTTAAAAAGAAAGATCTCTGATTTGATTTACCAATATTTCGATTACCTGAAACGATACGTTTTTATCGTGAATCTGATTCTGCTGAAGATAATACGCTGCTGTGTTTTTCAGATGACGCTTTTTGACAGAATTGACTGATTCTGCCGGGCGCCCCATC
>ONJN01000103.1 GCA_900318155.1 uncultured Eubacteriales bacterium | reverse complement strand
GGCTTTTTCCGCCTGTTTCTGGAAATTTCGAAGCAGTTTTAAACTGGACATTCGGCATTTTCTTCACTTTTAAAGGTGCAATCCCTGCCTGCAACCGGTCGGGTTGCAGCATCCCCCTGGCCATGCCTTGCCGGTTGGTCAAACCTTTGGTTCGCCGTTTGGTTTCACGCCCATCTTCTCTGTCAAATCTCCAAGCGACTTGTCATACTGCGCGCGGCTGATCGCCCCGTGCTCCAGAAACGTATTTAGCAATTCTTTCTGCCGGAGATAGAGATCACGCTTCTTTTCTTTGGCGGTCATTTGCCCTTGCTCATGTATTCCTGTCTCATTCAAGTCGATACTCTCATTCTGTTCCTGGCAAAGAATCATGATAATTGTTGAGCAGGAATAAGGTTTTCTCTGTCACCACGCAGAGCGTGAGCATCGAGTTTGCCATTTGTGTGTACCGGCATAGTTGCTCTCGCTTTATAGAAATCCGGAATCATATGCTCCGGTAATGTATTCAGCAAATTCCTATGGATTCGTTCAAGTGCAGCATTTTGATCCAAAGCATCCATCTGGAAAACGATATGGGCGACAATCACCGTTTCGCCATTTGCTTTATAAGACACCGCCTTGCACTGATCCACTGCGCCATCTTTTAGTATTTCCGCTTCTATGTCAAACAGGAAAACCATCTCGCCATTTTCTCTGAGGCAATGGTCTTTAACCCGTCCAAGCACAAATACTTCTCCGTCTTCATCTAAATAACCAATATCGCCAGTACAACCCCATACCTGACCCTTTTCATCTGTTTTAAAGAATTCAGCGGTTGCCGCCGGATTTTTGTAATATCCTTTCATATGGGCAGGAGAAATAACACGCAGCTCCCCACGTTCGCCGCAGGGAAGCTCTTTATCTGTAGCCAAGTCAAAGGCACTTATCGTAATACCTAAAAACGGATACCCACAACCCCCTTGTTTATCTTTGTAAGCAGACATGTCCGTTGTTCCAGAAATAACGCTTCCCAGTTCGCACATGCCATATCCTTTATAGAATTTTTTTCTGCATCCGTTTTTTCTGAGAAACTCATTGATGCTTACCTCGTCTTTGGGACGTATCTTTTCACCGCCTGTGATAGGAAACTCCATGCGGGACATATCAACCTTTTTCCCGGAGTTTGCGACATAAATCCATAAACTGGTCGCTGTGATTGTCATAGTAGGTTTATACTTTATCAGATCCCTTAAAAAGGATTCTTTGCTGAACCTAAGCTCCGGTATAACAGTATATCCTTTTGCCAACGGCATTAAATAAGAATAAACAATTCCTGTTGAAAACCAGACAGGTATCATCTGCAAAAAGAATGAATCCCTGTTTTGCGGCATATAACTCATATCATAGTTTGATATTGTGGCACCTATCCCTTCATTTGTTAAAAGTATCCCCTTAGAAGCACCAGTTGAACCGGATGAATAGACCATAATTGTTGGAGTCTCCGGTTTATATGGAACATCGGGGTTTCCAGTATACGAGGAACCGAAATCGCAGAATCCTTTCCATAGCATAAAAACCCGTTTGTCCTGACGACGCTTCATAAGCTTCCTTGCTTCACTTTTCAAATACAGAAGCCTGGAGGCAATGGGAGGAATTGAATTAGTTGCGGGAATAATAACGACATTCTTAATGCCGGTTTCCGGTAAAACAGATTCAACAAAAGAAAACATCGCATCAAGAACGAAAAGCCATTCTGACCCCGTTTCGCTAATTCGATCAATCATTTGCTCTTTTATAAAGAGCGGGTTGATGAAATTAGCAATGGCCCCGATCCGGCTGCATGCTAACACAATGTATATTGCTTCCGGTGCCCCTCCCGTGCAGAGATTAACACAGTCGCCCGGCTGGATTCCGATTTTCCGAAGAGCTTTTGCACAAATTTCAACATTAGAAAATAACTTTCTGTATGTTATTTTGTTCCCATAATACAGAATTGCCGTATCGTCAAGGTAATCCTTGTTTCGGTCATAAATGTTCTGATAAAGTGTGCATTTGGGAACCCGAATTGCCAGATCTTCAGTCGTATAGTATTTTAGCCATGGCTTATCAACAGACGGGTAGCTAGTCGATGCTTTTTCCAATGATATTTCCTCCTGGCAAAAAGTAATATGAGATGTTTCACCTGACTTTAGCTTATTATTCATGTTCCTTAAACCAATGTATTATTTCGTCTATAACCCGCTCACTCTCAGGAAGATCCGGGCGAAGCACAGGGAACGCATGAATCAGTTTCGGATCGCTTCCCATGTGGCGCAAAAAATGCTCCACACCCTTGTTGCCCAATTCACCAGCAAAATCCAGGGTATAGCGCTCCAACATATCTGCTTTGCTGGTAACGAGATAGCATGGGGGAATATGATATATGATTTCCGGATCTTCC